>JBASBA010000559.1:0-3164 GCA_049650885.1 Alteraurantiacibacter sp.
GAGGCCCAAGCGGCCCTGTTCGTGGCCGACGCCGCTTTCCTTGTAGCCACCGAACGGCAGAGCGGGATCAATCATGGCGTGGCAGTTCACCCAAACCGTACCAGCCTGCAGCTTGCTGGCGATGCGGTGCGCGGCGCTGGCATCCTTGGTCCATACGCCAGCGGCGAGGCCGTATTGCGTGTCGTTGGCGTCCTTCACAACCTCGTCCAGATCCTCGAACCGCTGGGCAACCACCACGGGGCCGAAGATCTCCTCGCGAACCACGCTCATCTGCGGGTTCACATCGGTGAGGATGGTGGGGTTCACGTAATAGCCATCGTCGGACGGCGCATCGCCGCCCATCAGCACGGACGCGCCATCGCGCTTGCCCGCTTCGATATAGCCCATCACCCGCTCATGCTGTTCCTTGCTCACCAGCGGGCCCATGTGGGCATCGGGATCGAGGCTGGGGCGCGGGGCCCAGAAGTCCTTGGTCTCGGACATGCCCTCCATCACCTTGTCGAAGATGCTCTTGTGCGCATAGAGGCGCGAACCGGCCACGCAGACCTGGCCGGAGTTGAAGAAGATCGCCTGGCTCACGCCGGGGGCGGTCTCGGCAATATCTACATCGGGCATCACGACCACGGGGCTTTTGCCGCCCAGTTCCAGGGTGACGTGCTTCAGCGTGTCGGTGGCGTTGCGATTGATCAGCTTGCCGATCTCGGTGGAGCCGGTGAAGGCCACCTTGTCGACATCGGGATGCTTCACCATCCGGTCACCCGCGGTGTGGCCATAGCCTGTCACGATGTTGACGACGCCCGCTGGCACGCCCGCTTCGCTGATAAGATCGGCAAGACGCAATGCGGTAAGGCTGGTCTGCTCGGCAGGTTTCAGCACGGTGGTGCAGCCCGATGCCAGCACCGGCGCGATTTTCAGGCAGGCCATCAGCAACGGGAAGTTCCACGGCACGATCTGCGCGCAGACGCCCACCGGCTCTTTCAGCGTATAGGCGAACATCATGCCGCCGGGCATCCCGTAGGGTGCCTGCGTCTCTCCGCCGATCTTGCCCAGCCAGCCGGCCATGTAACGAAAATGCGAGGCCGCGCCGGGCACATCGATCATGGCGGCCATGCCCTTGGGCTTGCCCACGTCGATCGCTTCCAGCTCGGCCAGTTCGTCGGCATTTTCCTCGATCAGGTCGGCAATGCGATGCATGATCTTTTCGCGCGCGACGGGCGGCATGTTGCGCCAGCGGCCATCGTCGAAAGCGGTGCGCGCAGCGGCCACGGCACGGTCGATATCCTTGTCGGTCGCCTCGGCAAAACTGGAGATGACCTTGCCGGAGGAAGGGTCCTCCACATCGATGGTCTCGCTGCCGGAGCTATCGACCCATTCGCCGTTGATGAAAAGCTGCGGGCCGCGTTCCAGCGTCTTCTTGACGCCATCCGAATAGTCACGCTGCGTGCGGTTGATGGTGGTCTGTTCGTTCATGGTGAGGGCTCCTATCCCGGGGAAACAGAATTATTGTTGTAAGGTATAGCAATTGACAAGAGATTTGGCCAATCCAATTGGCGGGTGCAAGGCTCTATCCGCCGCGCCGGTCCAGTTCCTTGTCCTGATTGGCGCGGAAAATCACGAACTGACGGATCGCTTCGATCTTGTCGGGTGAAAGGCTGGTTGCAAAGCCAACCATACCGCGCTGCTCAAGCGCACCATCATGCACGATGGTTTGCCACACCTGATCGCTTTGCAACACCGCGCTGCGGCGCAGGTCCGGCAGGACGGTGGAGCCGACGGCATTGTCACCATGACAGGCCCCGCAATAGCGGCCGTAATCATAGGTACCACTGGCCACCTGTTCCTGCGTGCCGCGGAATGCGGGCGGGTCCAGCGGCAGGCGCACCAGCTCCGGTTCTGGCGGCAGTTCGCCCGTCGCGCCCAGCTTGAACACCATCAGCCGAGAGATGTTCTGCACAGGTCCGCTCGTTTCGTTCAATATGCCGCCGGGCGCCAGCGGCCAGATGCCGCCCCATCCGGCCAGCACGGCCAGATATTGCTCCCCGTCGATCATGTATGTGATGGGCGGCGCGACAACGCCGGTTTGCGCGCGGAAACGCCACAGTTCGGTGCCATCCGTCACGCTATATGCGGCCATGTTGCCCGCCGCCGTGCCCTGAAACACCAAACCGCCACCTGTTGCCAGTGTGCCGCCGTTCCATGGTCCGGGATACTGCACACGCCAGCGTTCTTCCTGCGCCACGGGATCCCAGGCAATCAGCGCGCCTTTGGTGCCCGATGCCGCAGCCGCGCGCACATCGACATCAGCTGGCAGGAAGCCAGCGGACTGATCGATCCCGACATTGAAACCGCGATCGGGATCGGGCTTCCAGTTCTCTTCCGGCACGTAGGGAAAGCCTGCCTCTATCGCGGGGATGAACACCAGCCCCTCATCGGGGTGGTAGGCCATCGGGTGCCAGTTGTGTCCGCCACCGGCGCCCGGTGTGGAAACAAAAGGCACGCCGGTGTCGCCATAGCGCGCTTCTGGCACCACGTTCGGCCGGCCTGTCGCCATGTCGATGCCGGTCGTCCAGTTTTGAGGCACGTAGTTATTGGCACTGATAAGCTCGCCGGTGGCGCGGTCCAGCACGTAAAAGAACCCGTTCTTTGGCGCCTGCATCAGCACATCGCGCACCTCACCGCCGATTTCCAGCTCGGCCAGCATGATGTGCTGCGTGGCGGTGAAATCCCAGGTGTCACCCGGCGTGGTCTGGTAATGCCACACGTATTCGCCCGTTTCGGGACGAAGGGCCACGATGCTGGAGAGGTAGAGATTGTCGCCGCCATCCGGCGAGCGATAGGCCTGGTTCCACGGGCTGCCGTTCCCAACGCCTATATACAGCAAGTCAAGATCGGGATCGTAAGCCATGGCATCCCACACGGTGCCACCGCCACCCAGTTCCCACCATTCGCCCGTCCATGTTTCGCGCGCAGCGGCAAGGGCAGGGCTTTCGCTCGCGGCCTCTTCAGGCGCACCGGGCACGGTATAGAATCGCCACAGCATCTCGCCTGTCGCGGCGTCATAGGCGCTGACATAGCCGCGCGTGGTGTATTCCGCACCGCCATTGCCGATGATCACCTTGCCATCGATCACGCGCGGGGCGCCGGTAATGGTGTAGGCCCTGGAC
>JBASBA010000560.1:0-2647 GCA_049650885.1 Alteraurantiacibacter sp.
ATCTTCCAGCGGGCGCAGATTACCATCCTTGGCATACAGCTGCACGCCTGCGCTTTCGCGGACGGGGCCGTTGGGCACAGGCTCGCTGTCGCCGATCAGTTCGCGCAATTGGGGGAAATCGTCAGCAGTCAGGGCATCGCCTTCACTGAACACCGCAGCGCGGAACAACACGGCCTGCAACTGGCGCACATTGCCTGGCCATTCAAACGCGCCAAGCAAACGCAGGGCGTCGGACGTTATACCCAGCGGACGCAAGCCTGGCTGCTGGCCAATCTGATGGAGAAAATATCGCGTTAACGAGCCAATGTCGCGGTCTCGTTCACGCAAGGGGGGCAATTCGATTGCGGTGCGAGACAGCAGTTCCAGCAGCTCTGCCCGAAAGTGACCGGTTGCCGCCATATCCGCCAGTGGCAGGTTGCTGGCCGCGATGACACGGACATCGACCTTGAAACCATATTGCGCGCCCAATGGCTTCACACTCCCGGTTTCAAGAACGCTGACGAGGCGATCCTGAACATCGAGCGAAAGGCGATCGATCTCATCAAGCACAAGTGTACCGCCGTCGCAGTGCTGGAATGCACCGGTTTGCCGATCGAACGCACCGGGGAAGGCGCCTTTCTCATGTCCGAAAAGTTGGGATTCCAGGCTGTTGGCAGACACTCCGGCGATGTGGATCATGCGAAAAGCGGTCTTCGCCCGCGGAGAAGCAGAATGCATCGCGCGGATAAGCATTTCCTTACCGGTACCGCTTTCGCCTTCGATAAGGAGATGTCCGTGACCGCGCGCAGCCTTGGCGGCTTTGGCCAAGGCATCTCGAAATGATGGCGCCGTGCCCACCATCGAATCGAAATCCAGCTGCGAAGGCATTTTTTCGGAAAGGGGGGTAAGTTCGTCCTGCGGCCGTTCGCGGGTCGTGGTGTTGCGCAGGGCCTGCATCATCCGGTCTGGCGACACGGGTTTCACCAGGTAATCGGCAGCACCTGCTCGCATGGCCTCGACAGCCAATTGCGGGCTGGTGCTGTTGGTGAGCATCAGGATTGGCAGGGCAGGGCGACGGTCCTTGAGCTCCGCAACAAGATCGCAGGCGCGATCTCCTGGCACGCTGTGATCCAGAATAACCGCCGAAAGCTGCATTCCTTCGCGCGTGCCCAAGGTGGCGATGGCTGTTTCGAAATCGTCAACGATGATCGTGCGCCAGCCCTCACGTCCGGCGAGCGCGCTCATGAGCCGGCACTGCGCCGGATCGTTATCTATCAGCATCAGCAGCCGCTGTTCGGGCTCTAACATGCGCAAAATATCCCTGGCCCCGGTTCGATCCGGACTTCATTCAGCGGGGATAGCGGCACGAGGTAAAGAGCCTATTAAGGCCATTCTTCCACGTTTGGGCACTTGAGCGGGCGGGCAAGCGGCGATAGGACTGTAGCCAACAAGCAAACCCCAAAGGAAAGAACAGACATAATGAGCAATCCGCACCCGCAAGACATCAAGGCGGCAAAAGGCACTTACGACAGCTTCATCGGCATGTTGAAATGGTCCGTGCCGCTGATTGCAGTAATCGCACTTTTCGTCGTCATCCTGATCGCCTGAGGTGGCCGGTGCGGGAATAAAAATCGCGGTCCTGAAGGAGCGCGCTGACGGCGAGACCCGCGTTGCTGCTACGCCAGAGACTGTGAAAAAGCTCACAGCGCTGGGCGCATCTGTTGCGATAGAGCAGGGTGCGGGCGAAGCCTCCGCCATCTCTGACGCTGCCTATGCCGAAGCCGGGGCCGAGGTCGCTCCTGCTGCGCAAGCAATTGCCGATGCCGATATAGTGATGGGGGTGCAGGCGCCCGACGTCATGGCCCTTGCCGGTGCTAAGCCGGGGGCATGGGTTGCCGCGACTTTCGATCCGTTTGGCGACAAAGACCGGGTTGAGGCCTATGCCAAGGCCGGGTTCGAGGCGCTGGCCATGGAGTTCATGCCGCGCATTACCCGCGCGCAAAGCATGGATGTGCTTTCCAGCCAGTCCAACCTTTCTGGCTACAAGGCGGTGATCGCCACTGGCAATCAGTACGGCCGCGCTTTTCCCATGATGATGACGGCGGCAGGCACAGTGTCTGCGGCAAAGGTCTTCGTCATGGGCGTGGGCGTTGCGGGATTGCAGGCAATTGCAACGGCAAAGCGGCTGGGAGCGCAGGTGTCCGCCACCGATGTCCGTCCCGAAACCGCTGAACAGATCAAGAGCCTTGGCGGCAAGCCCGTGTTTGCCGAAGGGTTGGAAGCCTCTGGCGAGGGCGGTTACGCCGCCGAGCTTTCCGACGAGCAGAAGGCCGCGCAGGCGGAGATGGTGTCGGAGCACATCGCCAGGCAGGACATCGTCATCACTACTGCACTGATACCGGGGCGGGCGGCACCCAGGCTGGTTTCGGACGCGCAGATCGCAACCATGAAGCAAGGCAGCGTGATTTTCGACCTTGCCGTGGCGCAAGGCGGCAACGTGGAAGGCTCCGTGCCGGACGAGATCGTGCAAATGCACGGCGTCTCGATCATGGGATACTCCAACACGCCCGCACATCTGCCTGCCGATTCCAGCGCGCTTTTCAGCCGTAACCTGTATAATTTCCTCAACGCCTTCTGGGATGCCGATACGGCGAGGCCGGTGCTGGAC
>JBASBA010000561.1:0-1911 GCA_049650885.1 Alteraurantiacibacter sp.
AACAATCTCGTCACGATCGCCAATAGCCTCGAAATCGACCGGCTCGTGATGATCGGGGATCGCAAGCAGCTGCAGCCCATCGAAGCGGGCAAGGCATTCTCGCTGATCCAGTCGCACGATCCGGCAACCGCGCGCATGGACACCAGTCTGCGCCAGACCACGCCGCACATGCAGCAGGTGGCCACACTCACTCGCGAAGGCAATTTTCGCGAAGCGTTCGAGGTGCTGGGAGAACGGGTGCAGTCCGAGGGAAAGGATTACATCGCGGTAGCGGCCGACAAATGGCTGGCTCTGGGGCCGGAGGACCGCGAAAGCACTGCGCTCTACGCTTCGGGCCGTGCGACCCGCTCTGAGCTCAATGAACGCGTCCAGCAGGGTTTACGGGACGATGGCACGCTGACCGGCGAAGTTCGCTCTCTGGTGACGCTGCAGCCCGTCCACGCGACCCGCGAGGATCTCCGCTACGCGCATACCTACCGCGAGGGGCAGGTGTTGGAAGTTGTCCGTAATTCGGAGCCGGGCGGTCTGACGCGCGGCCGTTACGAGGTGTCGCAGCGCAATGAGGACGGCACGGTCCGCCTCGCCAATGAACGCGGCAAGGAATTCGATTTCGACCCGCAGAAGATCGATCCGCAGGACCGGCGCGATGCGATCCGCCTCATGGAAAAGCAGGATGTCCAATTGCAGCAAGGCGACAAGATACGCTGGACCGCGAACGACAAGAACCGCGATCTGCTCAATTCCGAAGCCGCGAAAGTGCTGGAGGTGAACGGCGACACCGTCCGGATCGAGAACGCCAACGGCGATATCGTCGATCTGAAAGCGGGCGACAAAATGCTCGAACATCTCGGCCTGTCCTACGCGATTAACATGCACCAGGCGCAGGGGATGACCAGCACCAACGGGATCGGCGTGATGCACTCCTCGGAGCGCAATCTCGCCACCCAGAGCCTGACGCACGTCATGGCGACCCGCGTGCGCGAAGACATCTCCATCGTCACCAACGATGCCGACCAGCTCACCCGCACAATCGAAAACCATCCCGGCCATAAAACAAGCGCGCTGGAATCGATCGGCGAGAAGAATGTCGAGAACACGCTGTCCCTGGACACGCAGGACAATGGCAAAACTGCCCCTGCCGCTCCCGAAAAGGACTTCAATCCAACAATTCCGGAGGGTGTGCTGAACAGGGACACGCTCGCCTCGCTTGGCGGAGCCGACAAGGGATCGATGGGGCCGGGGCCCATGATCGACATGCCCGAACGCAATATCGAACGCAGCAGATGAAGGAGAGTATCATGCAGGACATCCATGCGGTCACCAATCCGGGCCACCGGTACTGGCCGTCCGGTCTGGACGAGGCGCATCACGCCATTGCCGCGAAGATCCATACAGCCAAGCTCGTCGTCTGCGATCTCGACATGAATGGCGTTCAGGGCTGCGCGGACATCCGCAACGCGGCGCTGCGCAGCGCGATGATCGCCGAGTTTGTCGCTTTAGGCATCATGGTCTTCGTGATCGCTGTGGTCAGTGCGATCGGCGTCCTGTTCGTCCATATGTTTGCCGCAGCATGGCGCGTCCGCAAACGGCGACAGGATGCAAGGCGCGCATCGCCGATCGTCGGCAAGACCAATGCTTAGTCCGTTGGCGCTCACCGGCATCTTCGTTGCCACCCTGCTGCTCGGGTTCAGCATCAATGCCTTTCTCTCGCTGCGTGCGCTGCTTCCCCGGCACCGGCGCGCAGTGGAAGCGGCAAGGCTGGCAAAGACCGGCATGTGCAAGCATCGCGCTTCGCGTTTGCTCGCAGTGGAGATGCCCGATGTTCGATAGCGGAACCATCATCGCCATCGTGCTGGGTCTGCTCGCCTTTGCCTGTTTTGCTTCCCTGCTGAAGAGTGCCGGACTGATGAC
>JBASBA010000562.1:0-1820 GCA_049650885.1 Alteraurantiacibacter sp.
ACCGGCGCAAGGTTGCACCGCGCGGTATCGCTGGCGGCAGCGATGCTGCTGCGGGAGAGACAGTGGTGGAGCGCCGGGACGGCTCTTGCCTTGATCTTGGCGCAACCGGCGCGGCCGAAATGCAGCCGGGCGATGCCATGGTGATACGCACACCGGGCGGCGGCGGATACGGAACGGCATGAGGCAACTGGACGAAAATATCGCCAGCCGCTTGGCCAGCATCGCACTGGGCCATGTCGGGCAGGAATTTCCCAACAAGCTGGATCACGTGATGGCTGGCGCGCGGGATGCGCAAACCCCGCGCGCATTGCACCCCGCCTTTTACGGCAGTTTCGACTGGCACAGCTGCGTTCACAGCTGGTGGACCCTGCTGACCCTGCGCCGGTTTTACCCCGCGATGGCAGAAGCAGCGTCGATCGAGATGGCGGCCGAGGAAACACTCACCGCCGCCAAGCTGGACGCGGAACTCGCCTATGCCCGGCGCCCGGAATCACGCGGGTTTGAACGCCCCTATGGTTGGGCATGGCTGCTGTATCTGCACCTGGAATCAAGTCGCCATGCAGACCGGGAATGGAGCGCGCGTCTGGAACCGCTGGCACGCCATTTCGCAGATGGGTTTCGCGATTACCTGCCCAAGCTTATTCATCCAATCACTACCGGAACGCACGCCAACACCGCCTTCGCGCTTACGCTGTCGTATGAATGGGCAGGCCGTTTCGACACGGGCTTGCGCACCCGGATCGCGGATTTTGCAATCAGTCGGTTTGGCGACCTGCCCGAATATCGCGGATGGGACGTAAGTGGCGATTCATTCCTGTCGCCGGTCCTATCGGTTAGCCAGCTGATGAAGCGGGTGTTGCCATCGGCAGATTATCGCCAATGGCTGGGCCGCGTGCTGCCCACGGGCGGTTGGCTGGAAAGCGAATGCCAGCCCGTTTGCGTGACTGACCCCACAGATGGCAAGATGGCGCATCTCGACGGTTTGAACCTCAGCCGCGCCTGGGCGCTACGCGATATTGCCAGCCAGATTGGCGATAGTTCTCGCGCCGCCAGCTTGCAGGAATGCGGCCGTGCCCATCTGGAGGCATCTGTTGCAGCGGTTGATGGGGATTACATGGGCTCTCACTGGCTGGCCAGTTTCGCTCTTCTGGCGCTGGTGTCTGGCACATAAGAAAAGCTGCGCTGGGGCTCAATACCTGCTTTTCGAGGGCGTAGTATCTGCCATATCGACTTTCCATTCCGGCTTCTTTAGCTTCGATGTTTAGTCATATCCGCCACCGCGCAGCGATTATTTACAATTGTTAGCGCCGATGCGCGGTTAGTGTGGCATTTTATCTGCTTGGCTTCATCGCGGCTGGCATCGGGGCGAGATAACATGAGTAGCGACAACGATGGCCAGGATGCCGGACTGCCGATTGTCGGCATCGGCGCCTCTGCCGGCGGACTGGAGGCACTGAAAGATCTGGTCGGCGCGATCCCGGAACGCAGCGGCATGGCCTATGTCATCGTTCAGCATCTTTCGCCCAATCACGAATCCATGATGGACCGGCTGCTGGCCAATCACACCCAGCTTCCGATCAAAAAGATCGAAGAGGGTATGCGTGTGGAGGCCGACACCATCTACGTCCTGCCGGCGGGGCCATGGGTAACGGTAAAGCGGGATGTGCTGCATCTGCATGCGCGCAACGCACTGGAAACCCTGCGCACGCCGATAGACAAATTTTTCGAATCCCTGGCCAGGGGCAAGGGGCCACAGGCATTCTGCGTCATTTTGTCTGGCACCGGAACTGACGGCACGCAGGGCGCTCGCGCGGTAAAGG
>JBASBA010000563.1:0-2918 GCA_049650885.1 Alteraurantiacibacter sp.
TCGGCGCGATCCTCCTGAATTACGACCCGAAAGATCGCGCTTCGGTGCTGTCCAACAGGGCAGGCAACACCGATCCGGTGACAGTGGAATGTCTCTGGTTTCAAATGTGCCTTTAGCCCATTGGACCTGAATAAAAGCCAACCCATCAATTCATCAAACAAAGATAGTGCGGCGCAAGAACAGCCGTGGATCGTGTGGCCCCGCCCCGTTCCGATCATTAGGACGTAACAATGGCTGAACATCAAACCAGTCGGCAAAAGGCGCTGCTTCTGGCGCTTTGCACCCATGCGATATGGGGATCGATGCCGATCTACCTGCTGTTGGTGGACCAGGTTCCGCCATTGGAATACGTTGCCTGGCGCACGTTTTTCACGCTGCCGATCTGCCTGTTTTTCATCATCCGTTCGGGCATGTTGTACCAGTTGCAGCAGACGCTGATGAAAACCCGCACGGTGCTGACCTTGATGGCCAGCGCCTGCATGATTGCGATCAACTGGTTCGGTTATGTCTGGGCCATCCAGAACAACTATGTCTATGCAGCCAGCCTCGGCTATTACATCCTGCCGCTAAATATGATGCTGCTGGGGTTTGTGTTCCTGAAAGAACGGATGAACAGGCTACAGGTGGTGGCCGTGATACTGGCAGCCATCGGCGTGGCTGCACTTGCCGCAGGCGCCCTCACCACGATGTGGATCAGCCTGCTGCTGGGCACGACTTTCGGCATATACGGCCTGCTGCGCAAAACCGTGGCAGCAGGCCCGTTGATCGGCCTCACCACCGAATCGATCATCCTGCTGCCGCTGGTGGCGGGCTATCTGCTATGGCTCGAACTGGCCGGAGGCGGGACGACGCTGGGGCGTGACACGGTGGAAACATTGGCGATTGTCGCCGGAGGCCCGATGACCGCCGTTCCCCTGCTGCTGTTCGCCACGGCAGCGCGCGCACTGCCCTATTCGACCATCGGCTTTCTGCAATTCATCTCGCCCACAGTCGTTTTTCTGGTTGGCCTGTTCGTGTTCGGGGAGGAACTGAAGCCCGCGCAGCTTGTATGCTTCGCCATGATATGGGCGGCGATCGCACTGTTTACATGGGATCTGCTGCATTCCGCCAACAAGGTTCGCAAGGCGCGCCTGGCGCGCGGAGTAACGCCGCAATAGCTGCAAATTGCTAGCTGGCGAATCGCCAGCGCAAGGTTTCTTCAGCATGGAACGGCACCAGCTGTGTACCATCCGCCGCGATGTGCGCTGGCACAACATGTTCGACACGCTCTAGTGTGATGCGCGCTTCGTTTGGTTCAAGATTATAAAAACGCGGACCATGTTCTGAGGCAAACCCCTCGAACCTGTCGATAGCGCCCTCCTCCTCAAACACCGTCAAATAACTTTCCAGGGCGTAGGGCGCGTTGAAGATCCCAGCGCAACCGCAGGCGCTCTCCTTTGCTTCGCGCGCATGGGGCGCGCTATCGGTGCCAAGGAAGAACTTTGCGTTGCCGCCAGTGGCTGCACTTCGCAGGGCAAGGCGGTGCTTTTCCCGCTTGGCAACGGGCAGGCAATAGGCGTGTGGCCGCATTCCGCCCACCAGCATGGCATTGCGATTGATATGCAGGTGCTGCGGGGTGATGGTGGCGGCTACGTTGGCGCCCGCGCTCTCCACGAACTGCACACCCTCTGCGCTGGTGATGTGTTCGAACACCACCTTCAGCTGCGGCAGATCGGCCAGAAGCGGCGTCAGCACGCGCTCGATGAACACCGCCTCGCGATCAAAGATATCGACATCGGCATGGGTGACTTCGCCGTGCACGCACAGCACCATGCCAATTTCCGCCATCACCTCCAGAACGCTGCGGATATTGGCCACATCGGTCACGCCGCTGTCGGAATTGGTGGTGGCTCCAGCCGGATACAGCTTTGCCGCGGTGAAGATGCCGGCCTCGAATCCGCGCCGAACCTCGTTTGGATCGGTGTTATTGGTGAGATAGCAGGTCATCAGCGGCGTGAAGTCCATGCCATCGGGCACTGCTGCCATAATGCGCTGGCGATAGTCTTTCGCCATAGCGATGTCCGTTACCGGCGGGGTAAGGTTGGGCATCACGATGGCGCGTGCAAACTGGCGCGCGGTGTGGCCCACGACGGCCTCCAGCATGGCGCCATCGCGCAGGTGAACGTGCCAGTCATCGGGGCGGCGAATGGTGAGAGAATCGGTCATATCGTGCGCCTTAATCCGCGCTGGCCCGCTCTGCCAGCCATGTCTCGCCATCGTGTGCACCCTGATCCCAGGTGCGGGTTACTTTGCTGGCATCGGTAAAGTCGATCTTGTCTGCCGCCACTTCCCTGCTGGGCTGCACATAGGTGCGTCCTGCCACTTCGGGACATTGGCGATAGCGTGATGTCAGCAACACCAGGGTTTCGCCCTGGCTGCCCTGCGGCAACGGCGCCTTGTCCAGCATTCCGCCATCCAGCACGCGGCAATCCTGCCATTGCGGCACGTCGAAAACCGGCGGAATGGTGGCTGCGGCGCAGATCAGGTCTATCAGGTTTCCCGTTCGCGCGGCCTGCCGTCCATCCACCCGCAATTCGCGCAGACCCGCGTGGCGTGGGGCGCGAAGGTGGGGGGTGGAGCGAACCGCCTGATCCAGCTTGTAAAGTACGCCGTACAGCACTGCCGAGAGGTGGGGAGCTACCTGCTCGGGCGGAACAGACAGCACGACTTCATATTCCGGCCCGCCGGCCACCCGCTCTATCGCTTCTGCATCCATCGTCACGTCCACCACTTCGCGGTAGATTTCCTGATGGGGCGTGTAATTGGATTTGCCGATATCGAAATTGGAATCGTTCTGCAGGAACGCCTCGTGCATCACGGCCAGAAGATCATCCTCGCGCCCGCCAATCCATGTCGCCGCGCTAAGGGCTCCGCCCGAT
>JBASBA010000564.1:0-2013 GCA_049650885.1 Alteraurantiacibacter sp.
CTCCTGATGAGCGAAGCTGCCAATACCGAGCGTACGCGGGCGCAGGAAAAGCAGGAATTGCTGATCGCCGAACTCAATCACCGGGTTCGCAATATTCTCAACCTGATCCGCGGACTTGTCGAACAGAGCAAGACCGATGCAATCAGTGTGGAGCAATTCACCACCAATGTCTCCGATCGCATTCAGGCGCTGGCCCGCGCGCATGATCAGATTACCCGCGGCAACTGGAGCGCCGCATCGCTGCGAGAGCTGGTTCGTACTGAAGTAACCGCGTATCTCGGCCCGAAGTGTGATCGTGTTCAGTTCAGTGGCTGTGATGCGATTGTCTTGCCAGAAACCTATTCCACCTTGGCGCTGGTCATCCACGAACTTGCTTCGAACTCCGCAAAATATGGTGCTTTGGCTGACAGTCGCGGCAAGATTGACGTGACACTGACGCGGCAGGATAACGATGCCTTGGAATTCACCTGGGTGGAATCGGACGGTCCGACAGTCAAACCGCCTTCGCGGCGTGGGTTCGGGTCAACCGTGATCGAACGATCCGTGCCGTTTGAACTGGGCGGAGAGGCAGAGATTTCCTATCCTATGACCGGCGTGCGGGCGCGGTTCGTAGTGCCGTCCGTCCATATCGAGGATTTTGTCGAGATAGACAGAAGCGTACCTGAAAAAATCACCACGGCGTCCTCTTCATCGGAAATGTCCCGCCCGCTGGACGGAACCGTGCTGCTGGTGGAAGACAATATGATCATCGCAATGGACAGCGAGAAGATGCTGGAAGATCTGGGCGCGCAGAAAGTTGTAACAGCTTCCAGCGTTGCCGAAGCCTTCCGGCTTATCGAGACGGAGGAGATTTCGGTTGCCCTGCTGGACCTTAATCTGGGTGTCGATAACAGCCTGCCTGTTGCCAAATCACTGCGGGAGAAAGGCATACCTTTCGCATTCGCCACCGGCTACGGCGACAGTGCGCAGTTGCTGGAAGATTTTGCAGACAAGCCGGTGCTGACCAAGCCCTATGAAAAGGCGTTGCTTGGAAGTACCATGCACGGACTGCTGGCTTGACCGTCCCAGGAGGGTAGCAGCGCTACTCCTCCCCCATCTTTAACGCCGCGATAAAGGCTTCCTGCGGAATGCTGACATTGCCGTATTCACGCATACGCGCCTTGCCCTTCTTCTGCTTTTCCAGCAGCTTTTTCTTGCGCGAAATGTCGCCGCCATAACATTTGGCAGTCACGTCCTTACGCATTGCGGCGATGGTTTCGCGGGCAATGATCTTGCCGCCGATGGCAGCCTGCACGGGTATCTTGAACAGATGGCGCGGAATCAGGTCTTTCAGACGTTCGCACATACCGCGGCCGCGCTCTTCCGCCACGTTGCGGTGAACGATCAGGGATAGGGCGTCGACAGCTTCCGCGTTTACCAGAATATTCATCTTCACGAGATCGCCTTCACGAAGGCCGATCTGCTCGTAATCGAAGCTGGCGTAGCCGCGGCTGATGGATTTCAGCCTGTCATAGAAATCGAACACGACTTCGTTGAGCGGCAATTCGTACGTCACCTGCGCGCGTCCACCGACATAGGTAAGATCGGTCTGGATACCGCGCCGGTCCTGACACAGCTTGAGGATGGAGCCGAGGTATTCGTCCGGAGTGTAGATCACCGCCTTGATCCACGGCTCCTCAATCATTTCGATACGATTCACGTCCGGCCAGTCGGCGGGATTGTGAATGTCGATAACCCCGGCATCCTCGTTCTTGGTGTGAGCGAGGTGGATGCGATACACCACGCTTGGCGCTGTGGTGATCAGGTCAAGATCATACTCGCGGCTCAATCGTTCCTGAATGATCTCCAGGTGCAACAGGCCAAGAAAGCCTGCGCGGAAACCGAAGCCCAGTGCAGCGCTCGATTCCATTTCATAGCTGAAGCTGGCGTCGTTCAGGCGCAGCTTGCCGATGCTCTCTCGCAGTTTTTCAAAATCCGCGGCATCCACGGGGAACAGGCCGCAGAACACCACGG
>JBASBA010000565.1:0-10509 GCA_049650885.1 Alteraurantiacibacter sp.
TAGCGCCCCTTCTGCGGGCGTTCGTAACGGAACAGCGGGCCGTGGGTGCCGACCTTCAGCGGCGCGTGCTGCTGCCAGCCATTGGTGAGGAAGGCGCGGGCGATACCGGCGGTGAATTCCGGGCGCAGCGTCAGCGATTCTCCGCCGCGATCTTCGAAGGAATACATCTCCTTCGAAACCACGTCGGTCGTCTCACCGATCGCGCGGCTGAACACCTCGGTCTTTTCGAATACCGGCATTTCCACCCGGCGGAAGCGGTAGAGCTTGCGCACACGCTCGAACGTCTCGACGACAAAGGCGAAAGCCTCCGCCTCGGGTCCGAAAATATCCTGGGTGCCTCTGATGGCCTGGGGTGTTTTGGTCTTGCTCATGGGAGGAGGCCTTTAGGGTGCGCGCCTACTCCCCGCAACATTTCCCGCGTGCGTCCCGATAGGGGAAGCCTGCCGCGCTGATGCGATTCAATTGCAACGCACTCTTTTCTTTCCCGGACGCCAAGGCTAGGTGCCCCGCCAAGATTAATCCGGCGCCGGGCTGGGGGATAGCAGCGGCGCCCATGTGACAAGGTAGACAAATGCGCATCGAACATATTCCGGTTGGCGACAATCCACCCGAAAGCCTTAACGTCATCATCGAAGTGCCCACCGGCGGCGAACCGGTGAAGTATGAATTCGACAAGGCGAGCGGCGCATTGTTCGTCGACCGCATTCTCCATACGCCGATGCGCTATCCTGCCAATTACGGCTTTATCCCGCACACGCTTTCGCCCGATGGCGATCCGCTGGATGCGCTGGTGATTGCGCGTTCGCCCTTCATTGCTGGCTGCGTGGTGCGTACGCGCCCCATCGGCGTGCTGAACCTGGAAGACGAGCATGGCGGCGATGAAAAGCTGATTTGCGTGCCGGTAGACACCACGTTCCCCTATTACTCCGACGTTGGCGAGACGAAGGATCTTCCCTCGATCATCTTCCAGCAGATCGAACACTTCTTCACCCATTACAAGGATCTGGAGAAGGAGAAATGGGTGCGCATTGGCGAATGGGGCGACGCCGCCGAGGCGAAGCAGATTGTGCTGGACTCAATTGATCGGTACCAGAAAACCAAGGACTGAGGCCGCCTGCGCAGCGTGAATTTGATGGCGCAAAAACGCCCTCTCGGTTCATGCTATTCGCAATTGCTGTCCGGCGGTGATTGCACCGCACGAAAGTTCGATCACTCCACCGGACGGGCCGAATCCAGCAGGTCTTTTGCCTGTTCCGGATCGCTGGCGCGTTCGTCTTCCACCATGCGGGCGATCTCGTCCTCGGGACCGACATCCTCGTGGTCCAGTTTGGTTTTCGGACGCGGCGCGGGCGTTGGCGATTGCGTCGGCGCAGGCGCAGCTTTCGCTGTGGATGTACCCCCCTCGCCAATATTTTCGAACGGGAGCGTAGCGGTGCGCTGGTCGAAGCGCAGGCGATAAATCGGTTCGGGAAGCGCGAAGCCTGCATCTTCCAGCGCCACCTTGCAGGCGGCAATCGCACGGCTCTTGGCCTTGTGCCAATCGGCCTCGCTCTGGTCGATCCAGCCGAGGAAGCGCAGCACCACGTTGGAATCTCCCACCTGCGTGATACGCACCTCTGCCTGTGGCACATCCAGCACGAATGGCAGGGCGCGTAATTTGTCGCGCCCCAGCCGGCGCGCGGCCTCCGCATCATCATCTGCATCCACGCCCAGTTCGAAATCGAAGCGGCGCTCCGGGTTGCGCGTGAAGTTGAGGATTATCGCCTTGAAGACGGTGGAATTGGGAATGCGCAGGTGATTTCCATCCAGCGTCATCAGCACTGTTGCGCGGCTGGTCAGGCGGATAACGCGGCCCTCGTGGCTTTCGATTATTACATGGTCATTCGCGCGAAAGGGCTGGCGCAGGCTCAGCATCAGTGAGGCAACGTAATTTTCCACCGTGTCGCGCATGGCAAAACCCAGCGCGATACCCACAACGCCTGCACCGCCAAGAACAGCGCCCATCAATGCGCCTGCTCCGATCATGTCCAGCGCGACGACGATGCCGATGATTACAAAAACAAAGCGGATCGCGCTTATGATCAGTTCTGCAAGAAACACGTTGGGCGCAACACGCCGCCACAAACCGCCGAAAGATGCCAGAAGATAACCAAAGGCCGCGATCAGCATTGCGACCAGCAACGCCGCCCCTATCAATGGCACCATGCGGGTGAACTTCTCCACCCGGTCTCCCAGCCCGCCGATACCCTCCTCGAAATCGACAGAGACGTCGCGTTCGATGCCGTTCTCTACCGTGGCAACACCTTCAACACCGCTCGCAATAGCCTCTGCACGGGCGGCGGCCGCGTCATCCGGGGCGGTGCCGGAAAGGATGACGACACCCTCGCGCACGCTGACATCCACCTGCGCAAGGCTTGGCACATGGGCGAAGATGTCAGCCAGCCGACTTTCGATCCGCCCGTCGTCACCTGCGTTCCGGGTAAGCTCGATGGAGCCGGAATCGGGCGCAGGCGTTTCGGCCTCAACCGCCGGTGCGGCTTCGGGAATCATTGCATGAGCGGGTGCCTGCGCGGCCACAAATCCCAGCAGCAGCGCGGCAACGAGGCGGCGAAGAATGGCCAGACAGGTGCTCAGAACAGGGAGGCAACGGCCTTGAAGCCGAAGGTAAGCGCGACAGGCAGGCCAATTGCCGTCACCCAAAGGAGGATGACTTCCCGCCTGAAAGCCGGGGCGAATGCAGGATCGGCGGCTTCCGCTTCGGAAAGGCCGCTCCACCGCTTTTCGAACCAGCGGCATGCCGGAATGATGGCCGCCACCAGCACCACCAGCGCCATGTAGGGCAGCAACGAGCCGCTGCCGACCTTCAGTTCTTTCATGGTCAGGAAAATATGCACCCCGGTATAAGCCAGCAAGCCATAGGCAACATGATTGCTGATCTTGCGGCGCCAATCGAGCTTCTGCCAGCTTGCGGCATACGCCTCGCGCTGCTCAACCCCGTGTTTCCGCGTGCCTTCGAGTGCCTCGTTCATCCCGGCTTCCTCTCCAATTTCCCGAATCAGGGGTATTCCACTTATGCGGTATTCTTGCAAGGCCGCTAACCATTCAGTCATCCTGATGTACCAGCGCGAACCACATGCCATGCAGGAATCTTGCCAAACACCCTTCAAAGGCTGGCCTTTCATGCTAAATGGCAATCCATGAGCGCGCTTGACGATGAATTCCTGGATGAAGAGGCTTTGGCCGAGGCGATGGCGGAAGCGCCATCAAATGCCGCACCAGACCTGCCCGAAACCGGCGGTCTGGAGGTTATCTCCATCGCCAAGAGCTACGACAAGCGGGCGGTCCTTTCCGATATTTCGCTGACTGTGGCCAAGGGAGAGGTTCTGGGCCTGCTGGGTCCAAACGGCGCCGGCAAAACCACCTGTTTCTATTCCATCATGGGGCTGGTGAAGCCCGACAGCGGCCGCATCATGATGGATGGCGTGGATGTCACCAGGCTGCCGATGTATCGCCGCGCGATATTGGGCCTTGGCTATTTGCCGCAGGAAACCAGCATCTTTCGCGGTATGACGGTGGAACAGAATATCCGCTGTGTGCTGGAAATGGTGGAGCCGGACAAGGCCACGCGAGAGGCCGAGCTTGAGCGACTGCTGGAAGAATTCAACATCACCCGTCTGCGTGACAGTGCGGCAATGGCCCTTTCGGGCGGTGAACGCCGCCGCTGCGAGATCGCCCGGGCGTTGGCTGCCAAACCCTCCATCATGCTGCTGGACGAACCGTTTGCCGGGATCGACCCGCTGTCGATCAGCGATATCCGCGATCTGGTAAAAGACCTGAAGCGCCGCGGCATCGGCGTGCTGATCACCGATCACAACGTGCGCGAAACGCTGGATATCGTGGACCGTGCATGCATCATCTACGGCGGTCAGGTGCTGTTCGCCGGCAGCCCGCAGGAACTGGTGGCTGATGAGAACGTGCGCCGCCTGTATCTTGGTGAGGGCTTTGAACTGTGATGCGCAGGCTGCAATAATGCTTGGGCGGGGGGTCTGATATGGCTCTGGGGCCAAGGCTAGACCTCAGGCAATCGCAATCGCTGGTGATGACGCCGCAATTGCAGCAGGCGATCAAACTGCTCGCGCTGTCGAACCTGGAGATCGAGACTTTCATCGGCGAAGCGCTGGAGAGCAATCCCCTGCTGGAAGCGGGCGACATGCGCGCCGAAGATCGCGACACCGCCCCCGAAAGCGAAGAACCTCAAATCGCAGATTCCACCGCCGCCGATGGAAACGAGGCGCTGGATATCGACGCAGGCGCGCTGGATACCGATCGGGACACAGGCGACTGGTCTGCCGAACCGTCGGGCAGCAGCGCCGAGGCACCCGATTTCGAGAACCGCAGCAGTGCAGATCTGTCGCTGGCCGATCATCTGGATGCGCAGGTGGGCGCGGCGTCCCCCGACGCGCAGACCGAATTCATCGCCCGCCACATCGTGGGCCTGCTGGACGAGGCGGGCTACCTTTCCGCAGACTTGCGCGAAGTGGCCATCAATCTGGACGTACCGCTGACCCGTGTCGAGACCGCGCTGGACGTAATCCAATCGCTGGACCCCACCGGCATCGGCGCGCGCACATTGTCGGAATGCCTGATGCTACAGGCGAAGGAAGCGGACCGCTGCGACCCGTGCATGGAAGTGCTGATCAACAATCTGGAACTGGTAGCCAAAGGCTCCTTCGCGCATCTCAAGCGCATTTGCGATGTGGACGACGAGGATTTCGCGGACATGCTGTCGGAACTTCGCGAATATGACCCCAAGCCGGGCCTGAAATTTGGCGGCGCCCCCAGCAGTGCGGTGGTGCCGGACGTTTTGATGAAGGCAGCGACCGACGCAGAGGGAAACGAGGGTTGGGATATCCAGCTGAACGAGGCGACCCTGCCGCGCCTGGTGGTGAACCGCAGCTATTACGTGCAATTGCGAGAGGGGTGCAAAGCCAAGGATGCCAAGGGCTGGCTTAGCGAGAAGCTGGCCGATGCCAACTGGCTGATAAAGGCGCTGGACCAGCGGCAGAAAACCATCCTCAAGACAGCCGCCGAGATCGTGAAACAACAGGAAGGTTTTTTCCGCCGCGGCGTATCGCAACTGCGCCCGCTGACGCTGAAAACCGTGGCAGAGGCGATCGAAATGCACGAAAGCACGGTCAGCCGGGTGACAAGCAACAAGTTCCTCCATTGCGAACGCGGCACATTTGAACTGAAGTATTTCTTCACCAGCGGCGTGGGCGGCGGCGCGGACGGTGAAGGTGCCAGCGCCGAGGCCGTCAAAGCCCGCATCAAGGCGCTGACCGATGCAGAGGACGCAAAGAAAATTCTTTCCGACGACAAGCTGGTGGAGCTTTTGAAGGCCGAAGGCTTCGATCTGGCGCGCCGCACCGTGGCGAAGTATCGTGAGGCGATAGGGATCGGATCAAGCGTGCAGCGCAGGCGGGCCAAGAAGTTGAAGGCCTTGGGCTAAGGCCTCGGCAGCTATGCAGTGATACTGACAGCACGGTAACGCTTTTGAAATGTACGGCATTTCCGGCAGCCGGAACATTTAAAAATATTGAGCGTTCGCCAATCCGGATTTAAAGCAAAAACGTATCATGAGGACGGCCACTAACGCGCCCCCTCATTTGATTAGCGTGCACATGATGTTCTCTCAACGCGCCAACCGCTGGACAGGCGGCCTGGATCATAAGGTTTAGTGTCATCTCCAACCCCGCCACCCTATCTGATGGGAGCCAGGCGGAAGCGCCGGGTTCCGACTATCGGTACACGAATACCCGTCCTGCCTTCGTTTTCTCGCTGGCGCTTGCCGCTTCGGTTTTGGCAGTAGTGCTGGTCGGGACAGCCTGGTCCGGACTCGCAGCGGCTACGGAAGAACAGGCAATAGCCAGTCCGCCGGACCTGAAGGCCGTTGTCACCAAAGCTGGCGATCTTGGCCGCGAGATCGTTGGCGAAGCCAGGGACGGCGTGCGCGCGGAATTGCGAACAGGATCAGTCAGGCAGCCTGAAACTGCCGGCGGCGAAACCGCCTCCAGGTAGGATCCTACATTGCTGCAAGAAAGCCAAGTGCTAGCGCGCCTTTCGCGCCAAAAATCGCGAACACGATCAGCGCATCCATCGTGCGATCCAGAATTCTGTCTTCCATCTGTAGCTCCATTCGGAAGGAGCATGATCGGGAAGTATATCGAAATGACTAAGGAGCGTGCTTGCGCGCCTGTTAAGAATTTCGTTCGGACAGCGTTCGCGCCGGTGGATGCAAACAATTTTCAGGCCGCACGCGGGTGAACGCCATCCGGCCGATCGGGGCCTCCGAAATCGCAGATCAGGGCGCGTACTGGCGCAAGCGCGAACGACGTCAGCGCATGCGTTTTACTATCGCCATGATCTTCGCCCTGCTGTGGGCGGTTTTCAGCATCTGGCTCTCGATGCCGTGGCTGGAAGACCTGGGGAATTTGTCCCATCCTATCGTCGCGCTGTTTGTGCTGACATTTGTCGCGTACATTCCGGGTTTCATGAATGCGTTCTTGTTGATGAGCCTTGTACTAAGGCCGAACGCGAAACGTATTACCCCTCAGCATTGGCCGTCGATCAGCGTGCTTGTCGCAGCCTACAATGAAGAGGATCATATTGGCGACACGCTGCGCTCGCTCAGCCTTCTGGATTACGTCGGAAAGCTGGAGATTATCGTTCTTGACGATGGCTCACGCGATGGAACAAGTGCCGCCGTCAAGGCAGGCGAAGGCCTGTTCGCCAGTCAGGCGCACAAGGTGCTGAGGCCCGTCAGGTTCGAGAAGAACAGCGGCAAGGCGCGCGTTCTGAACCATGGTCTTGAACTGGCAAGCCACGAACTCGTCATCACCATCGATGCAGACACGCGCCTACAGGATAATTGCATCACCGCGCTTATCGAAAGATGGGAGGCCAGCCCTCCTGAAACGGCAGCGATTGCCGGCACGGTTCTGGTTGGCAACGCATTCGAAAGCTGGGTGACCAAGGCGCAGCAATGGGATTATTTCCACGGCATCGCTGCGGTAAAACGCATGCAGGGCATGTACGACGGGACGCTGGTGGCTCAAGGCGCCTTCAGCCTCTACCGCCGCGATATTTTGCGCGCGGCTGGCGGCTGGCCCGATATGGTGGGCGAGGACATCGTGCTGACGTGGGACCTGTTGCAGCGTGGTTACTGCATCGGTCATGCGGAAGACGCGATTGCGTGGACCGTGTCGCCTGTTACATTCGGTGAACTCGCACGACAGCGAAAACGCTGGGCCAGGGGAATGATCGAGGCGCTCGCGCTTCATGGCAAGCTGCTTATCAAGCCGCGCCTCTCGACAATGTTCATCTGGTGGAACCTGTTGTTCGTCAGCATCGATCTTGCATTTACCCTCGCCTTCATTCCCGGGCTGATCCTGGCCATTTTCGGAATCTACTGGCTGGCTGGTCCCATCACGCTCCTGGTGCTGCCAATCGCTGCCCTGTGGAACCTGGTGATCTATCGCATCCAGATGCGCATGTTGCGGCGCAGCGACATCGAGATGAAACGGAGCTTCTGGGGTTTTGTGCTGTTCGCCTTTGTCTACCCACTGCTGATGCAACCGGTATCCGTCTGGGGCTATTTCGCGGAACTCATCGGAGGAAAGAAACAGTGGAATTGATGAAAAGCCGCGCGTTTGCGCCATGCGCAGCGATATTGCTGGTTTCTCCCTTTTTGGCCGGCACGGTCTGCGCCCAGGAAACCGATCGCGAGGGCGCTCGCCCGGCGATAGGCACCGAAGTGTTCGTTTCCACCGATAGCGACGATACCGATATCACGCGCCTTGCAGTGGACTTCGATTTGCGGAACCGCGGCCCGAACGACCGGCTGGGCCTCCGCGTGGAAAAGGCCTGGTACTCTCCTCAGGGTGAAGAGACCGTGGATCGGGATCGCATATTCCTCCAGCTTGGCGAAGAAATCGCCAATTGGCAGCTCCGGGCCCGTGTCGGCACCGATATGCACACGATCATTGGTGCAATCTCGGCGAACGACGATGCCGCATTTCGCAAGGAGGTGTTCCTGGAGCGCGACATCGTGGAGACTCCGCTCGGCCTGGACGAGACCCCGATCTATTCAACCTTCGGCGGCGCAGCCATCGATGTGCCTGTCAATGATCGCAACGTGATCAACCTGTTGGCCGGGTATCAGACTTTCACCGGAGAGAATGAGCGTATCCATCTTCGCGGCACCTATATTCACGTGGTGAAGCCGGATTGGGGATTGTCCCTGCAACTGCGCGGAAGGTATTTCCATTCAAGCGAGCCGCGGGAGTTCGATTATTACTCTCCCGAATATTATGCGCAGGTCTTGCCTGTCGTTCAGGTCCGCCGGTTCTTTGGTGACGGGTGGATGGTTCTGGGCGCTGGGGGCATCGGTGTGCAGCGCGATAGCGATAGCGATTGGGCCCAATCGAACTTCGGTCAATTAAAAGTGGAAAGCCCGCGCGGTGATCGAAACTGGTCGGTAAATGGCGAGCTGATCTATACCGACACCCCTTCGAACAGCGCGGCTATCGGATCGGGCTACAACTACTTTCAGGCATTGGTGGGTGCGAGACGCAGGTTCTGAGCCTGTGTCGGTTCAGCCCTGGCACCCGGGTGCCGCGTTCGCGATCACGTGCGAGGTGACGCTAATAAACCGCTTGTTCGAGATTGGTTTGGATATCAGTTCGTCCGCACCGGCCGAACGGATCTCGTGCTCGTCCGAACTGCTGAAATATGCGGTGACCGCAAGAATCGGAATATCTCGCCACTCGGATCGGATTTTCAGCTTTGCCATCAATTCCATACCGTTCATTTCCGGCATGTTGATGTCCATGACGATAAGTTTGGGGATCAAAACATCAAGAACGGCAAGGGCCGCCTGACCGTTGCTTGCCTCGACAACCTCATACCCCTCTGCCTCCAGAAGAGTAACGAGCAGGAGACGATTGAGAAAATCATCTTCAACGACCAGAACACTGTGCTTCATATCGAAAGTAACCCGAATTTCACGCGCCAGTTCCTGCCTTTGCAAGACATATCCAGACCATTGATCAGGCGTCGAGGTTTTGCATAAAGGCCGTCCGACAGTCAGTTTCAGTTGCCGTGCTGCGCATCACCGGCGCGAACGTGATTGCGCCGTCCGGTCTTAAGGACTTTCAGCCAACCCGTTAACAGCCGAACGCCCTTTTGCAGGCCCCTCGCGCATCAGACCGGATGATCGTCTGCGGGTGGTTTGTCCCGCCTCTCAGGGAGTGTGCTGAGGGCATTTGCGCACCGATGTAACGGCCATGCTAAGACTGTCACCCTAAAGACCCACCTGCAAAGTCTTAACGCATGAAACGCTTTGTTAACCTTTTTTGGAGAGAAGTGGCGTGGTTAATAACAGGCAACACCTCCTGACCGGGGGTTACCTGCGGGGACACGAAGGGGTTTGATATAATGCGCGTTCTGTTGATCGAAGACGAGCCGACGACGGCCAAGGCCATTGAACTGATGCTGACGACCGAGGGGTTCAACGTCTATCAGACCGATCTTGGCGAAGAGGGCCTCGATCTGGGTAAGCTGTATGATTACGATATCATCCTGCTTGATCTGAACCTGCCCGACATGCACGGCTATGACGTGCTGAAGAAGCTGCGCGTTGCCAAGGTGCAGACGCCCGTGCTGATCCTGTCCGGCATTGCCGAGATGGATTCCAAGATTCGCTCCTTCGGCTTTGGTGCCGATGACTATGTGACAAAGCCTTTCCACCGGGACGAGCTGGTTGCCCGCATCCATGCCGTGGTCCGCCGTTCAAAGGGCCACAGCCAGTCGATCATCCGCACGGGCAAGCTGGCGGTGAACCTTGACGCCAAGACTGTTGAAGTCGACGGCGCACGCGTCCACCTGACGGGCAAGGAATACGCGATGCTCGAACTGCTCTCGCTTCGCAAGGGCACGACGCTGACCAAGGAAATGTTCCTCAACCATCTGTATGGCGGGATGGACGAGCCGGAACTGAAGATTATCGACGTTTTCATCTGCAAGTTGCGCAAGAAGCTGTCCAGCGCTTGCGGCGGCGACAACTATATCGAGACGGTATGGGGCCGCGGCTATGTGCTGCGCGATCCGGATGCCGTGGAAGAGACAGAAGCCGCCTGAGGCTGATACCAATACAACCCGGACCTCCTGGACGGGAACAAGGCCCCGGAAGTGTCGCGCTTCCGGGGCTTTCCCATGCGCCTTGAAAAATTTTGTTTTTCAAAATTTCAAAGTGTCCGCATGATCACGCCATGAAAACGACTCTCCCCGCCATCAGGGCCCTGCTTGCCGCCCTGGCTATCATGCTGACACCGCTTTGCGCGGTCGCCCAGAACGACCCGTATCAAGCGGATGTCGATTTCGTCATCGATGTGCTGCGCAACGATTACGCCGGTTGGGACACCAAGACTGCCGACGGACAAGCGGCAGAGT
>JBASBA010000566.1:0-6581 GCA_049650885.1 Alteraurantiacibacter sp.
GGTCGAATTCCACGATTCGCTCTTCAAGACCAGCAAGCGCATCGTTCTGGCTGGCATCGTGAGCCCGCCGACGTTGGGCAAAATCGTCCTCGAATGCGGCCATGCTGTCGGCTAGCCGCTTGTCCACCTTGGCAGCCTCATCATTCAACGCAACCAGCCGCATCCGGGCATTCGTCATCGCCGATTCGTCCAGCTTTACAACCCCTTCGAGGACTTCCTTCATACGATCTTCAAGCGCGGTAATAGCGTTCGACCAGCGCTTGGCAGCATCTGCCTGGCCACTGTCCATGGAGCCGATCAGCTTTTCACCCTCCAACCGCAGGGCAACGAGGCGGTCCCGCATGGCGGATGCGGCAGACGACTCACGCTCATGCATGGCCTCGGCATCATCGCGAAGCTGGCGCGCCAGTGCTTCCGAGCGGGCGGCTATGGCATCGAAAACACGCTCTTCTGCCACGTCAAGGTTTTGGCGGAATTCATCGCTGCTGACACGCAGGAGATCAAACCGTTGTCCGGCAAGGTCGCCCAGCGCAGATATCTGGCTTTCGAACGCAGCGACAGCTGCGTCTACCTTTTCGCCAATCTGCACAACATGCGCTTCGCCAACCTCGCTGAACCCATTCAGGCGATCAAATGCGGATACCAGAGAGTCGACGCGGTCCTGAGCGGATTGGCCCGTGCCGCCAAGCTGATTGTTCATATCGCGCGCGGCATTGGTAAGAACCGGTAGCTGGTCGCGCAGCATCTCCATGTTCCCGACCGCAGTTTCGCTGACGTGGCCGATGCTTTCAACTTGCGCGGAATTGTCGCGAACCAGATCCTGCAAACGATCGGCGCTGCCGGAAATACGTTCCACCGCGACGCGGCCCAGCGTTTCCAGATCACGAGACTGGGATTCGATGAAGTCACGGGCGAGAGCAAGTTCGCGGTTTAAGGCCTGCAAACGGCTTTCCAGCTGTGAGGATTCGAGCGCCAATGCGCGGGCGGCATCGGTAAACCGGTTGGCCTCGCGGCGGCTGTTGCGCATGACAATCAAATAGATTCCGATCAGCAGCACCAGCGGCACGGACCATTGCACAATCCAATTGATCCACTGGTCAGGTGATGCTCCCGCCAGGATATCCGGCCCGCGAACCCAAGCAAAAAAGGCTGTCCACGCGGCAGCCGCCGCTACCATCAGCGCAGGCGCGATCCATGTGCCGCGTGGCTGTGCGGGTTCGTCTTCCCAAGGATGGTCCTCGAACACCTCCGCCTCGGAAGTTTCGTAGATCCCGTGCCCACCACCATCTTGGGTGGTTTCATCGACGGTTTCGGTGAAGGTGTCGTCATACGACGGAACAATAGTTTTCCAGCGGCTCATGATTCTTCCTTAACAGAAGGTAAAGTCCTTGGAACCATGGCAATGGTTAAAACCCACCGCGCAGGTGATGCTGGCCACAATTTATCAATTGCGCTCCCAACGCGGACTTGGCAGCGCGCCTGTCCATCCGTAGCTACGCGGGGGATGTTTCACTGGAACAGGATATCATGCGCGCAGCGTTGATCGCATTGCCACAGTCGGGAGAAGCCGATTTGCCCGCCATAGCCGGCAAATCGATGGCGCATCGGCAATTGTTGTTTGCGCGTGAGACCGGCTGCACCAGCGTGATCGCCCATGGCGCAGGCGCCTCGGCTGACGGAATTGTTTTGCGTCACGCCGCCGAACGTCTCGGCATGAAGTTCCAAATTATTGGCAACAGCCATGCCCTGGCCGGCATTATCGCCGATGATGACAGTCTGCTGGTGCTGCAACCAGGCCTGCTTCCGGAATCGCGTGCCGCGCTTGACCTGCTTCGTGCAGAAGGTGATCGCATTCTGGTGGTTTCTGCCGGTCCCGGAGTAAGCGCAGGTTTCGAGCGTATTGACCTTGATCGTGCATGGGCTGGCGCTTTGACAATATCGGGATGCTGGCTCGGCAAACTTGCCGTCCTTGCGGAGGATGCCGCACCCCATGGCGCCCTGTTGCGCATCGCCCTGCAGCAGCAGCTGCCCGAAGAACGGCTGCCCGACAACACGCTGGACGAGGGCACGTGGTCCATCGTCAGATCTGAGGATGCGGCGCGTGCACGGGCGAGTGACTGGCTGCGGACCCATCTTGGCGCATCCTTTCCCGGCTCCACTTCCCGGTGGCTTGCCAAGGCGGCGATCAGCGGGCCGGGCGCGCGATTGGTAGATACGCCGCAAGCACGCACTGGTTTGCTGATCCTCTCGGCAATACTTCTGGGCGGAGCTATCATAGCGGGCATTTACGAACGTCCCGTTCTGGGATTTCTCCTCGTCATGGCGAGCGTACCAGTGCTGGAGGCCTTTCTCGCTCTCTCGCAGCTTCTTGTCGCCCCGTTCGGCAAGCTCAAGCACCTGTTCCTGTTGCGCTTGATCGTCGATGTGGGGTTGCTGGCAGTTGGCGTCATGTCCATCGACAGCCTTCCACACCGCAACATATTTCCGGCGTTAGTTCTTGTTTTAGCTCTCTACTTTCTGGATCGGCGCAACCTGGCCGTTTGGGTGGAACCACTGCGCGACCGTATGGTAATCGCGGCTTTCATCGCCCTGATGGCACTTCTTGCCAATACGGAAATTGCGATAATGCTGGCCGGCCTGCTGGTGCTTGCGGCAAATATCGTTTTCACTCGCAGATAACGCGAGCTTAACCAAGCTGCGGTATGGGCAACATCATGAACGATGCGATCAAGGCAGGGCAGTCAGCCAAGGCTGTGGAGGACATGCTGCGCGATGAACTTGCGCAGGGTGACGTCGTCCTGTCCACGGCAACCCCAATTCTGCGTCATTTACTTGCCAATGATGATCACGCGCTTTTCAACGATGAGGTTATCGCGACAATCCGCGGCATGATGGTTCATCTTGGGCGGCAGATGCTGTTCAAACTTGCAGAAGAGCTGAAAACGGATGACCGGAGCGAATTCGTTTCGCAGTATCAGGATGCACTTGCCACAGCGCTGCTTCAGGATACCGCCTTTCTCGGCCATGCCCACGCACTGGCGGTGGAAGCCCAACTGACGGAGCGATTGCAATCACGTAGCGGCGTCGATCCGGTTCTGACTCCATTGTTGCAGGAACTCACAGCATCCACCACGCAGGCAGCCGACGCGATGCGAGTGGTGGCTTCACAGGCTCGCTTCATGCAGCATCAGCGCCGCATGGAATTGCCGCTGGACGAACTGCCGGCGGAGCTGTTTCATGGGGCGACCAAGGCATTGAAGAACAATCTGCCGGATTACGCGACCGAAACGAAATCGGTATGCGATCGCCTTCGCGCCGATTACCGCGAGGGCGAGCGCCGTGTCGGCCAGATGACGAAGCTGGTCTTGACTTTGGGAAGCGATGGCAATCGAGCGCTATCTATCGCTAACGCTGGCTTGTCTTTTTTCGCCACCGCATTGCACATGGTAGCGGCACAGGATCGTGATCTGGTGGTGCTTTCACTGGGCGAAAACCAATGCGCCCGCCTTGCGCTTTCATTGCGTGCTGCCGGTCTGGACCAAGGCGAAGTGGAGGAACAGTTTATCTACCTTCATCCCGAAACCACTCTTCCCGATGGTTTCGATGCCCTGCAAGCTGATCAGGCAGCCCAACTGCTACACTCCGCCGCCGCCAAACAAGTGCATTGAGCGGATGACGCGACCCACATCCATGATTGCGCGAGCACGGACGGATGGGCAGGACCGGCTCGTCGAAGCGGATGAGCCGCTGGCAAGTTTCCATCTTCGCGCAGGAGGAGAACTTCCCGGAGCGCTGGTAACACCGGCATTGCTGGAGATGGTGCGCAAGGCGCGTGTCTATAACTTGCGCCTCGCGCGCGTTATCCATGCGCAGGACGAAAGTGAACAGGTCACCGCCTGGGTAGAGGTTGAACCAGAGGGTGAAGGCGCTTCCCTGACCATTGCCGATTGGCAGGCTGAACCACTCAAATCAATTTCCAGGGCGAACGGATCGCGCGAGAAACTGTCGCTGGTGCGACACATTGCTGGCCTTCATGCAAGACTTGGCACCTCGCAGGAAGTGCTGGCCGTGGGCTCTGATGCTGATGATCTGACCGATCTGGCCGACCAAATGCGCGCCGGTATCGGTGATGTCTGGACCGACTTCGTTGTTCCCTCCGGCGGAGCCTTTCGCCAGCCCTTGCACTGGCGCATGATAGATGGCGCATCGGTGAATGTTCCGGGCTCGAAAAGATGCTGGACTGTGTGCCTGGTCCCCCTGGGTAATCCACAGCCGGGAAGTGCAGGTTTTGAGCTATATCTGGTGCCACAGCAGACTGAACCGGATCCTGTGCGAAAGCGCGATCCTGATGGCGACCGCGCGAATGGCATCGGCCGCGATATCGCGCCTGTCCTGCGACAGCCGGTCAGTCGCATCATCGCAAATGCGGAGACGATCCGCACACAGCTTGCCGGGCCATTGGCTGCTGAATACAGCAATTATGCGGCAGACATCTCCACTGCAGGTGAACACTTGCTGGCGTTGATCGACGATCTGACGACGCTGGAACTGGTAGAGGACGACCAGTTTGAAACGGCGCCCGATGTAATCGACCTGGCCGATGTTGCCCAGCGAGCGATCGGTATTCTGGGTGTCCGCGCGCAGGAGAGGGGAATCCTGCTGGATGCGCCCAAGTCAGCGGACAGCGTTCCCGCTATCGGCGAGTTTCGGAGAGTCTTGCAGATTCTTCTCAACCTCGTTGGAAATGCCATTCGCCACTCGCCCGATCAGGCACAGGTGTGGATCAGGACGGAAACCGACGGTAAGACGGCACGGATAACCGTGGCCGACCAGGGAGAGGGCCTCGACGAAGCGCAGCAGGCAAAGGTGTTCAACAAGTTTGAGCGTCTGGGCCGCAGCGGCGATGGAGGTTCTGGCCTTGGGCTTTACATCTCTCGCCGCCTGGCCGAAGCGATGGATGGAACGCTAAGTGTCGATAGCGCCAAGGGGCAGGGCGCGCGCTTCACGCTTGAGCTACCCAGTTTTGCGGAACGTCGAAAGCAGCCACGCTAATCTGTCGCAGATACGAAAACGCCCGGCCTTTCGACCGGGCGTTTCTTCAATTTCCTAGCGGATTAGCGCTTGTCCAACGGGACGTAGTCACGCTGCGTCGGGCCAGTGTAAAGTTGGCGCGGGCGACCGATGACCTGGCCGGGATCGGAAATCATCTCGTTCCACTGCGCCACCCAGCCAACGGTACGCGCAAGGGCGAACAGGGCAGTAAACATGGTGGTGGGGAAACCGATCGCGGACAGGATTACGCCGGAATAGAAGTCCACATTGGGAAACAGCTTCTTATCCTGGAAATAAGGATCGTTCAGTGCCATTTCCTCAAGCTGCAAGGCTGTGTCGAACACGGGGTCCGATACGTTCAGCGCCTCAAAGACCTCGCGGACGGTTTTCTGCATCACCGTGGCGCGTGGATCGTAGTTCTTGTAAACGCGATGTCCGAAACCCATCAGGCGGAACGGATCGTTCTTGTCCTTGGCCCGCTCAATATAGTGCGGGATGCGATCGGGCGTGCCGATCTCGCGCAGCATGTTCAGGGCAGCTTCGTTCGCACCGCCATGCGCAGGCCCCCAAAGGCAGGCGATGCCGGCAGAGATACATGCAAAGGGGTTGGCACCCGAAGAACCGGCGAGGCGAACGGTCGATGTCGACGCATTCTGCTCATGATCGGCGTGCAGGATGAAAATCCGGTCCATCGCCTTCTCGACAGCCGGGACCACTTCGTATTCCTCGGCCGGAACGCCAAAGGTCATGCGCAGGAAATTGCCCGTGTAGCTCAGCGAATTGTCGGGCTGCATGAAGGGCTGACCCACGGCATACTTATAAGCCCAAGCCGCGATGGTAGGCATTTTTGCAATCAAGCGGTGGCTGGAGATCTTGCGATGTTCCGGGTCTGAGATATCGGTGCTGTCATGATAGAATGACGACAAAGCGCCAACCACGCCGCACATGATGGCCATCGGGTGCGCATCGCGGCGGAAACCCTGGTAGAACTGCCGCATCTGGTCATGCAGCATCGTGTGATAGGTGATCGTGTTGGTGAAATCGGAATATTCGTCCTGGCTCGGAAGTTCACCATTCAACAACAGATAGGCGACTTCCATGAAACTGGAATGTTCGGCAAGCTGCCCGATCGGATATCCGCGGTGCAGCAATACGCCTTCGTTACCGTCAATATAGGTCAGCGCGCTTTCGCAGCTCGCGGTCGATTTGAAGCCAGGGTCGTAAGTGAACGCGCCGGTCTTCCCATAAAGCTTGCGAATATCGACCACATTCGGGCCCGTCGTGCCTTTCATGACGGGGAAATCGTAAGACTCGCCATTCAGGTCTAGATTTGCGCTGTTATCGGCCACCATTGTTCTCCTGTTTGCCGGCCTGCCACCGGCGCAAATTCATGCTGCTTGCGCGTCGATCCGCGCGAGCGATTCTTCCCTGCCCAACAATACGAGCACATCGAAAATTCCGGGCGATGTCGTCGTCCCGGTCAGCGCCGCACGCATCGGCTGTGCGAGCTTGCCGAACCCCAGTTCAAG
>JBASBA010000567.1:0-4166 GCA_049650885.1 Alteraurantiacibacter sp.
CCGCACGGTGGTCGAGAACTTCGAGGCGCAGGGAAAGCCTTTCAACATGGGCATGGTCTTCCCGGTCAGCACCCATAATTACGAATTGCGCTACTGGCTTGCCGCCGGTGGACTCAACCCTGGCTTCTACACCGATGGCGATGTCAGCGGACAGGTCGATGCCGAGGTGAACCTCTCGGTGACGCCGCCGCCGCAGATGCCCGCCACACTGGAGGCAGGAACCATCGAAGGCTATTGTGTGGGCGAGCCGTGGAACCAGCAGGCAGTGGCGATGGGCATCGGCGTGCCGGTGATCACCGACGATGAAATCTGGAACGACAACCCCGAGAAGGTGCTCGGCTTCCGAGAAGATTTCGCAACGCGCTATCCTGCCACGCTGGCGGCAATCCTGCGCGCCGTGATCAAGGCGCAGCAATGGCTTGACGCAGATGGCGGCGGCAACCGTCAGGAAGCCGTCGAGATCCTCAGCCGCTCCAACTATGTCGGCGCCGATGCCGAGGTGATCGCCGCCAGCATGACCGGCCAGTTCACTTTCGAGCAGGGCGACACGCGTCCGGCCGAAGGCTTCAACATCTTCTTCGATAAATATGCCGGTTACCCGTTTTACTCCGACGCTATCTGGTATCTCACCCAGATGCGCCGTTGGGGGCAGATCGCCGACGACAAGACCGACCAGTGGTATTTCGACACCGCCAGCAAGGTCTACCGTCCCGACCTCTATCTTGCCGCTGCCAACAAGCTGGCCGAGGCCGGAACGATCGAGCAGGCGGACATTCCAGAGACCGACGGTTTCCGCGACCCGCAAAGCGGCTTCATCGACAACGTCACCTTCAACGGGCGCGAACCCAACGCCTATCTCGCCAGCTTCGAGATCGGCCTGAAAGACGGCCAGCGAGTTACCGCATCCGGCGTGAGCGGCACGTGATTTCGGCATGACCAGAGGAAATACGATCATGGCAACAGCATTCGCAGACATCGAGCAAACCGGACAACCTTCGGTCGAAGCGGCTACCGGCAGCGTGGCAGGCAATTTCGCTACGCCAGTCGCGTCAGAAACGGCAGCCGAAGGACAGACTGGCCGCCTATCAAAGATGCTGGCAGGCATTCCCGGGCTCGGAAAAAATCTTTTCCCGCCCTTGATCGGCATTCTGGCCTTTCTTGGTCTCTGGGCGGTGCTGGCGCCGCAGGTCGACACCTCGCTGGGTGCCTTGCCGGGGCCGGTCGAAGTGGCCGGGCAGGGCCTGGCATTGTTCGAGGAATGGACCGCCGCAATGGACATTGAAGCCCAGTTCTATGCCGATCAGGACGCCCGCAATGCAGCGACGATCGCGGCAGGCAATCCGGGCGCAGTTACCGATTTCGAATATGCCGGACCGCCGACTTTTCTCGACCAGATCGTGACCTCGCTGCAAACCGTTGCCCTGGGCTTCGTGCTGGCCACCGTCGTGGCCGTGCCCATCGGTCTGGTCTGCGGCCTCTCGAAGACGGTCAACGCGGCGATCAACCCGCTGGTGCAGATCATGAAGCCGGTCAGCCCGCTCGCCTGGCTGCCCATCGTCACCATGGTGATTTCGGCGGTGGTCACGAGTGCCGACCCGATCCTCTCGAAGAGCTTCATCATCTCCGCCCTGGTGGTAATGCTGTGTTCGCTGTGGCCGACGCTGATTAACACTGCCGTCGGTACCAGCAGCATCGACAAGGACCTGCTGAACGTAGGCCGCGTGCTCAAGCTCGGCTGGTTTGCGAAACTCACCCGGCTCGTTCTGCCAAGCTCGCTGCCCTATATATTCACGGGCATGCGCCTTTCGCTGGGCGTGGGCTGGATGGTGCTGATCGCGGCCGAAATGCTCGCGCAGAATCCTGGCCTGGGCAAATTCGTATGGGATGAATTCCAGAATGGCTCCAGCCAGTCTCTCGCCCGGATCATGTTCGCGGTGATCGTTATCGGCTTCATCGGGTTCGGCCTGGATCGTCTCATGATGGGCGTGGAAGCGCTCGCCTCCAAGAACCGGACGGTGTGACCATGAACACGGCAAGCAACCTTTCCACCCCGATCCTTTCGTTACAAGGGCTGACCAAGGCCTATTCGGGACAATCCGGCGGGACCACCGAAGTTCTTGGCGGGATCGACCTCGATATCGCCGAAGGTGAATTCGTCGCGATCCTGGGCTTTTCCGGCGCTGGCAAGACCACCCTCGTCAATTCCATTGCCGGGCTGGTGGAGCTGGATGCCGGCAAGATCCTGCTGAAGGGCGAGGCGATCGATGGCCCGGGCAAGGATCGCGGCGTGGTGTTTCAGTCCTACTCGCTCTTCCCCTGGCTATCCGTGCAGCAGAATGTCGCGCTGGCGGTGGACGCCGTTCACAAGGATCGCAGCAGTTCCGACCGCGCTGCGCTGGTAAAGCGGAAGGTCGAACTTGTCGGTCTGGGCCATGCGATGGACCGTAAGCCTGCGCAGCTTTCCGGCGGCATGCGCCAACGCGTCGCCGTGGCCCGTGCGCTGGCGATGGAGCCGGAAATCCTGTTGCTGGACGAACCCCTCTCCGCACTTGACGCGCTTACCCGCGCCAAGTTGCAGGACGAGATCGAACGTATCCGCAAGGAAGAGGGGCGTACAATCCTGCTCGTCACCAACGACGTGGATGAAGCGCTCCTGCTGGCGGACCGTGTCGCGGTGCTGACCCCGGCACCCGCGGCAAGGATCGGGCGCATCTGGGATGTCGACGTTGCCCGCCCGCGCGACCGTGAGGCGGTCAATGACGACACGCATTTTCAGCAGTTGCGGGCGCAGATCGTCTCCTACCTCGGCACGCTCAATGCCGAGAGCGGCTCGGTCGGCGACAGTGATGTGCATCTTCCCAATGTTACCCCTCTCGACCTGGTTTCCCTGCCAAAGGCCTACAAGGAGGCTGCGCACAGTCCGGTCGACCGGCGCTATCTGGAATTTTTCAAGCTCGACAAGATCTATCCAACGCCGAAGGGGCCCCTGAAGGTGGTCGATGACTTCAACCTGATGATGGATCGTGGCGAATTCGTTTCGCTGATCGGGCACTCGGGTTGCGGCAAGTCTACCGTGCTCACCATGGCGGCAGGCCTCAACGAAATCTCCGGCGGTGGCATTGTGCTGGAAAACCGCGAGATCAGCGCCGCTGGGCCAGACAAGGCGGTGGTGTTTCAGGCACCCAGCCTCATGCCGTGGCTTACCGCCAGACAGAATGTCTCGTTGGGTGTCGAGCGGGTCTACCCGCACGCCAGCCGCGCCGAGCGCAAGGATATCGTCGACTACTACCTCGACCGGGTTGGCCTTGGCGATGCGAAGGAGAAGCTGGCGGCGGAGATGTCCAACGGCATGCGGCAGCGCGTGGGCATCGCCCGCGCCTTCGCGCTCAGCCCGCGCCTGCTGCTGCTCGATGAACCGTTCGGGATGCTCGACAGCCTGACCCGCTGGGACTTGCAGGATGTTTTGATCGATACCTGGAATCGCACCAAGGTTACTGCCATCATGGTGACGCATGACGTGGACGAAGCCATCTTGCTGGCCGACCGTGTCGTGATGATGACCAATGGTCCCAACGCCACCATTGGCAAGATCCTGCAAGTGGACCTTCAGCGTCCGCGTAACCGTAAGGAGTTGCTGGAGGATCCGAAATTCTATCAATATCGACAGGAAGTTTTGCACTTCCTTGCCGAATACGATCATGGGCCGGTCGCAAAGGTAGCCTGAGCCCCGGCAGGGGCATGGAAGCGGCAAAGGCGCCGCCACCATGAATATCGAACCCAGCCGGCCAGTCCGGCACCCGGCGGGCAAAGTGGCTCGCCTCTCTTTCCAGCTTGGAATGCCGGCCTGCACGCCGGCTCAGGGAGGTGTAACCATGAAATTCAAATCTGCTCTCGTCGCAAGTCTCCTCGCCGCCACTTTCGCCACCCCCGCCATGGCGCAAGATGCGCAGGGTTCCGATGTCGATATCGACCTGTATGCCGATTTCCGTCTGCGCTACGAAACCGTCGATCAGGCCAATGCCGCCAGCGACGCCGATGCCCTGACGGTTCGGACGCGCGCGGGCGTGGAGGTGGCGAAAGGCGGCTGGCAGCTGCTTGTCGAAGGCGAAGGAAACCTCGCTCTCGTCGACGACTATAACGATACCATCCCGTCGAACGGGTTGGAG
>JBASBA010000568.1:0-2535 GCA_049650885.1 Alteraurantiacibacter sp.
GTGTAGCTGCCATCGGCCTCCCGCGAGGTAGCGGCGCCGATGGCAGCAGGCAGGTCTTCCGCGCCCCAAGTCAGACCCATAAGCGGCGTAGTCACCTCTCGATACGAACCAAGCTCGAAAATCGCTGCGGGCGTTTCTGTGCCGATTGGAAATACCGGAACCTGCGCACCGTCCATCAGATCCACCAGCGCGGATATGCTTTTCGCACCTTCAGCCTTGGGCAGCATTATTCCAGCAGGCGGATGCGGCAACACGGCGGCCAGATCACGCACGGTTTCGTCCCCGTCCAGCGGATTAACGCGCACGATCACGGTCACGTCACCCGCCGATCGGGAGTGCGATTGAAGGAATTTGGCCACAGCATCCCTGCCTTTTGCCTTGTTGGCCGGCACCACCGAATCCTCAAGGTCGATGATGATCGCATCGGTGCCGCTTGCCGCAGCCTTCGCAAAGCGTTCAGGCCTGTCAGCAGGCACGAAAAGGAGGCTGCGCATCTTCATGCCTTGCTGCCTTTAATCAGCGCCATGCGCAGGCACTCGCACACCACTTCATCCCGCTGGTTCAGCAGGCGATGCTTGAAAGTGACAATGCCGGAGCCGGGGCGGGACTTGCTATCGCGCTTCTCCACCACCTCGGTTTCCGCGCGCACCGTATCGCCAAGGAACGTGGGCCTGGGATGCAGCAGCTTGTCGTAGCCAAGGTTTGCCACCAGCGTTCCCAGCGTCGTGTCCGATACGCTCACACCCACCATCAGCGCAAAGGTGAAGGTGCCGTTGACAAGAATCTGCCCGAACTCGCTTTCACGTGCGGCCTCCGCATCCAGGTGTAGCGGCTGCGGATTGTGCGTCATGGTGGAAAACAGCAGGTTATCCGTCTCGGTGACGGTACGGCGGATTTCATGCGCAATCGTATCGCCGATCTGCCATTCGTCGAAAAACTTGCCAGCCATCAGTCCCGTTCCTTATTCGTTTCGCCTAGCGGCCTTGCCACTTCGGTTCGCGTTTCTCAACGAATGCCGACATGCCCTCGGCCTTGTCTTCGGTTGCCGTCAGAAGCTGGAAGGCCCGGCACTCGAACAACAGGCCTTGATCCAGCCGGGCTAAGCTTTCGCCCGGCCTTGATCGGATAAGCGATAATTCGCGCTGGCACGCTTTGCGGATCAGGATAAACCTTAGCGACCTTTGATGACGCGCGTCCAGATGGCAGCAAAACCTTCGCCTCCCGTTGACCGGGAGGCGAACTGACGGCGAAGTATGCTGCGATCAAGGGGTTACTAGTCCAATCGAGTAGCCGCGTAGGGGCACCATGATGTTGTGCGATTCCCAGGAAATCTATATCGGTTAAACCTTCTCTCTGGATGAACTCCGGACAGCGACGCTTGAACAGTTCGAACGCATTCCTTTCCTGAACATACTCAAATGATGACACTCGACCGATCGATGGGAGCAGACCGAATTGATCGTCTCCTAGACCCCGAAAAACCCATCGAGAATCACTATGGCCATCAGTCCATCTTAAAAATGCTCGCCAACGCTTGATCCATGCGGCTCTCGGAGGGGGCTTGCGCAACCTTTTCGACATATCGGCTCAAAACTCCCTCGAAGCGAATTTCTTTTTCTACACATGGCTGTGACGAGTCTTGTCGAGCTTGAGGTGATCAAGATCAACATCTGAGAACCGAAGCCTGCAAATAGCATCGTGTAATGCGGACACTTTGTGACCACTCCCGTAATGGTCAGATACAGCACGAGAACCTCCGCCCATAGTCCATCCTCCGAGTTCCATTGCGATGTCGTGGTCGATCCGAGCAGCGCGCAACTCATCGCGAAAGTTGTGCCGGAACGAATGAAAGCTGGTCCGGGGCTGATAGGCTCCACAAGCTCGGGTGAAGTGGGTGAACCACTTTGAAAACGCTACCGCGCGCTTCCCTCGCGGTCCCGGATCGATTTCTTCGAAAAGTTTGGTCCGACCGGAGTGCCGACACTCGCTTACAAAAGCCAGTAAGCCGCAACTGGCCAACCTTGGATGAATGGGTATTAGACGCTCGCTTGCTAAAGTCTTGAGCGCCTTGTCACACGATCCATCGAATGATTGCTCACTCACCACGATGCAGTGGACACCCATGATTTCACGGATGTCCGAAATGTCGAGTTGGCAAATCTCGTTCAACCGCATGCCAGTATGCAAAGCGATCAGAGCCACCCAGAAGCGAGCATTCCGGGGCCGCTCAGAACCGGAACTCGCATAGCCGCGCTCGCCATTGAGGCAGCCGCGATAAATCGGTGCATTGAAGATCGTTTTCAACTGCTTCACGCTGAACGGGTGGCGCTTATCTCGCTTTGAAACCTTGTCTGGAAGGCGAAGCCCGCGCATTGGGTTTCGGACTAAGAGTTCCTCATTCACCGCCCAGTTCAGGAAGCTTGAAAAGTTAGCGAGGTGCGCATTGGCGTTTGCCGTACTGACCAACTCACTGTCGCCTCGCTCTCGGGCATGGTCCGAAGCTTCCCGCAAAGTAAGCATGGGGAACCGCTTGGC
>JBASBA010000569.1:0-1715 GCA_049650885.1 Alteraurantiacibacter sp.
CAGCATCATGGCCCGGTCACATCGGGCTCGCAGTGAACGTTTCACCGGTCCAACTGCTCGACCCCCGCCTGCCGCAGACAGTGCGGCAAGCGCTCGATGAAGCCGGTTTGCCGCCCGAGCGACTGGAAATAGAAATCACAGAAACCGCGCTTTTGAACAACGACGAAGCCGCATTGAAGGTCTTGGGGAAGATCAGGGAAATGGGTGTGCGCATTTCACTTGATGATTTCGGCACGGGCTATTCGTCGCTGAGTTACCTGCATCGCTTTCCCATCAGCCGCATCAAGATCGACAAGTCGTTCGTGCAAAGGCTTCCGGACGATGTCGGCAGCGCATCTATTGTCAAGGCCATTGCACTCTTGGGTGACAGCTTGAGCCTCGAGATTACAGCCGAAGGCATCGAGACGAACTCGCAGCTCAGCTTCATGCGCGATCACGGCTGCGATCATGTGCAGGGTTTTCTTACAGGACGCCCGGTGCCGAACGAGGTATTTCTCAACCTGACAACAAGCGACGCTCTCAGCGTTTAAGGAACCATCCCATGCCTCTAAGTCGTCTTCTCTACACCAGCGATGCCTGCATTCGGGACAGCGATGCTCCTGCCATCATCCAAGTTCACGAGATGGCCCATGCGTCGTCCAGACGGAACGCGGCCTCCCAGCTTACCGGCGCGCTCCTTTTCGTCGAGAACCAGTTTATCCAGGTCCTCGAAGGTGACCCCGAAGCAATCGAGCAGACATTCGAGAAAATCTGCTGCGATCTGAGGCACACCAATGTGAAGCTTGTCGACCTTGCCTCCGTCAGCGAACGCATGTTCCCCGAATGGGAAATGAAGGTCCTGTCGGAAATGCAGGAAACGTCGCTCGCGCTGCGTGATGACCTTCAGCACATTCGATTTCTAGTTGGCGTCAACGCGAGGGTTGCGGTTGAGCAAATGCGGAAATGCATTGACGCGCAACACTTGGGCGAACGGAGTTTGGAAGAAACTCCTGCTACGTGAAAGAGACGCAAACGCTTGCATCTGCTGGCACTTGATTCCCATAAACTTTCGTTGCCCGCGAACCACCCCAGTTCCAGCCATTCCCGCATCAAATACAGATCACCAGAGGCTGATGTCGCCTTGCCAGCCTCGCGTCGTCAGCTTTTTACCTTGTCGGCAAAGCTCTTGCGCAGCTTCATCAGCTTGGGCGGGATAACGGCCATGCAATAGGGGTTTCGCTGGCCTTCGCCGTCCCAGTATTCCTGGTGGTAATCTTCCGCCGGATACCATGTGCCGCTTTCGATGGTGGTGACCGCGTCGGCATCATGCCCCTCGTTCCAGCGGGCGATGGCAGCTTCGGCTTCGGCCTTTTGTTCATCGTCTGCCGGGAAGATCGCGCTGCGATACTGGGTGCCCACGTCATTGCCCTGCCGGTTCAACTGGCTGGGATCATGCGTGCCCATGAACATGTCGAGGATTTCGGGCAGGCTCACGATGTCGGTATCGAATGTCACCTTCACACCCTCGGCATGGCCGGTACTGCCGCTGCATACCTGCTTGTAGGTGGGGTTTTCCACCTCTCCGCCGATATATCCGCTTTCCACGCCCTCAACACCGACCACATCATTGAAAACCGCTTCGGTGCACCAGAAGCACCCGCCTGCGACAATTACTGTCTCGCTCATAGTTAAAACTCCTTGTTGCCCGAAACATGGGGACCCTAAGTCCGCTTGGC
>JBASBA010000570.1:0-3446 GCA_049650885.1 Alteraurantiacibacter sp.
TTCCAGTTCGGTGCGGATTGGACCCCAGTCGTAACCGAGCACGCCGCCCAGTTCCCAACCCACTTGGTAATCGACTTCTGCCGTCGTGGGCAGCGAAGATATTTCGAGATCGGTTTCGTCGAAAACCACGACGCCGGCATCGGCCCCGATATACACGGCACCATCGCGAGCCATCGCGGGCATTGCGAAAGCCGTAGCGGCAACGCCGATGGCCAAAGCACTCTTACGCATCATTGAATTTCCCCAACTTGTTCGAGATTGACCTTATGTCCCGTCGTGGGTTGTGACAATCGAAAGCGGCCTTTGGACGTATTGCGAATCATCGCCGTAATGGATTCACAAATTGTCCGCCACGCAGCCGAAGAACAAGGCACCGGCGGCGTTTTCCAAATAATTCAGACACTTGAATGACGGCTACCGATTGGCAATCAGTTCTTGTTGCCCGAATACCACAAGCCGCACCTAAGCGAATAATAGGCGCAGGCAATGTGCCAATCGCATCTGTTCAGACCGCCAGTTCACCTGTTTCGCCTGTGCGAATGCGCGTGACTTCACCAACTTCGAGAACGAAGATCTTTCCGTCGCCAATTGATTCGGTGTTCGCGGTCTCGCGAATGGTTTCCACGATCTTGGGCGCGGTCGCATCATCTGCGACGATTTCAAGACGGACCTTGGGCAGCATGTTAACGGCGTATTCTGCTCCCCGATAGATTTCGGTCTGACCTTTCTGGCGTCCGAAGCCCTTCGCCTCGCATACCGTCATCCCAGAAACGCCGATGGTGGCCAGCGCCTCTCTGACTGCTTCCAGTTTGAACGGCTTGATGACGGCGACGACCATTTTCATGGATAATTCCCTGGTTGGTTTGCGTGTCCCGCATCTGCGCGAAACGTCACATGCTTGTAAACGAACAGGCAGTGCGTCTGGCAACTAAAAAACTTTACAGGCAAAAACACTGCGATTTTCGACAAAAAAGGGGCCGAAGCTTTGCAGCTCCGGCCCATTCAAGTTGTACGTTCGCAGGAGGAACGATTTTTGGCGGGGTCGGGGGGAGAGGAGGAGAAGTCCCGATCCCGCCAATTCGGTGAGGGTTTACGCCTGGTTGGCGAGACCCGGATAGGCTTCCACGCCTGTCTCGTAGATATCGAGACCAGCAAGCTCGACTTCTTCCGAAGGACGCAGACCGATGGTCGCCTTGAGGATGAACCACACGACAGCCGAGGCAATCGATACCCAGACCATGGTCGCCAGAACGCCGACCAGCTGGCCAACGAAAGTGGCATCGCCCGTCCAGGCAACGATCAGCGTGCCCCAGATGCCAGCCACGAGGTGAACCGGAATGGCGCCGACGACGTCGTCGATCTTGAACTTGTCGAGTAATGGAACGGTGAACACCACGATGGCGCCGCCAATCATGCCGATCAGGATCGACTGGCCAACGGTCGGGGCCAGCGGCTCTGCGGTGATCGACACGAGGCCGGCCAGCGCACCGTTCATGGCCATGGTAACGTCGGCCTTCTTGTAACGAATCTGCGTCAGGATGATCGCGATCACCACGCCGCCACAGGCTGCCATGTTGGTGTTTACGAAAATCTTGGACACGTCGGAAACGTCACCCACGGTGCCCATCGCAAGCTGCGAAGCGCCGTTGAAGCCGAACCAGCCGAGCCACAGGATGAACGTACCCAGCGTGGCGAGCGGAATGTTGGTGCCGGGGAAAACCTGCACCTTGCCGTCCACATAACGGCCAAGACGCGGCCCGAGGATCAGCGCGCCGACCAGAGCAGCCCAGCCGCCGGTCGAGTGAACCAGGGTAGAACCGGCAAAGTCCGAGAATCCGAAGTTGGTATCAAGGAAACCGCCACCCCATTCCCAGCTCACAACAACCGGATAGATTACGGCAGTCAGCACGGTAACGAAGATGAAGAATGGCACGATCTTGATGCGTTCGGCCAGCGTGCCCGAAACGATTGAGGCAGTAGTGGCGCAGAACACCATCTGGAAGAACCAGTCGGATGCAACCGAATATCCGGTGTCGACATCAGCTTCGCCAACGCCCTGCATCGAATAGATGCCGCCGAAACCGCCGATAAAGCCGTTCCAGTCGGCGCCCATGTCGCCGGGATAGGCAATGTTATAGCCGATCACCCAGAACATTAGGCCGGCAATCGAATAAAGGCCGATGTTCTTCAGACATTGCGTAGACGTATTTTTGGCGCGCACGAGGCCCGCTTCCAGCATGGCAAAGCCAGCTGCCATCCACATCACCAGGAAGCCGCCGATAAGGAATAGCAGCGTGTTGAAGATATAGGCCGTTCCACCGCCGACAGAATCCAGCGCCACTTCGGCGGCTGGCGCGGCGGCGTAGGCCGGGCTTGAAGCGAGCAGTGCTGCCGCACCCACTGCGCCCAATTTCAGAATTGCAGATTTCATTGTGTCAGACCCCCTGATCAAAGCGCAGTTTCGTCGGTTTCGCCGGTGCGGATGCGCGTGGTCGAAGCCAGTTCGAGCACGAAAATTTTCCCGTCGCCGATGCTTTGCGTGCTGGCGGTTTCCTGAATGGTCTCGACGACCTTCGGCATCAGTTCGTCACTGACGGCGATTTCCAGCTTCACCTTGGGCAGCATGTTCACCGAATATTCGGCACCGCGGTAGATTTCGGTCTGGCCCTTCTGGCGACCAAAGCCCTTCACTTCCGACACGGTCATGCCGGCGACGCCCAATCCGGCGAGTGCTTCGCGCACTTCGTCGAGCTTGAATGGTTTGATGATGGCGATGACGAATTTCATCCCTGACCCCTATTACTTGCCGGGTCGCTCCCGGCCGCAGTTGTGCAATGCAACAGGCGTGCCAGAATAATAGAAATGTTGTTTTTCGGGAACTTGCGGAAACTATCTGAGTTGCCAGCGCCCGCCGACGCCTAATTCTCAGGCAGGGTGCCTAAGAATCGTGCAGCTCAACCGGATTTTGCAGGTCCAACGCCGCCTTTATGGGCAAATGGTCCGACGCCTGACGTGCCAGTCGGCTGGAATGCACCTCTGCCGCCCGCAATTTCCAGTGCGGGGTGTGCATCACCCGGTCCAGCGCGAGGAGCGGACGGCGCGCGGGGAAGCTTTTGCCCGGCTCGACCATCTGCCAATGCGCAGCAAGGCCGCGCTCCCCGCCGATAGGGCGGATCCATTCGTTGCAATCGCCCATCATCACCGCCGGCAGGCCCGGCGCGCGGCTGTTGTTACACAGGTGCGCAAACTGTCGCTTTCGCCTGAGGCCGGACAGATCAAGATGCATGCAGGTCACGCAGATCTCATGCCCTACCGCCTCCAGCTTCACCCTCACCGCGCCGCGCGGCTCCAGTCGGGGCAGCGTCTCGGCATCCACTTTCAGTACATTTATGTGGTCACGCACCAGAAGGGCGTTGCCGTGCCAGCCCATGCTGGCAGGCTTGGTG
>JBASBA010000571.1:0-2930 GCA_049650885.1 Alteraurantiacibacter sp.
ATGTGGCGTCGGCTTAATTAAACAGGTATCCGGAGCCTTAAAACCCCCGGACCTGGCGCCGTCGCCCACATGTCCCTTCATCAAAAACTAACAATGTCAAAGAACCAACCAACAACATAAATGCGGACAGCTAAAGGTTCCCCGATTTACACCGGGGGAGCCGGCTATCCACTAGTGTTGGCGACCAATGCCGCGCCTGCCGGATAATCCGTCAGCGCCGCCTCGGTGAAGCCCATCTAGGCCCACTCCACGATTCGGTCAACACCACCCATGCAATTTTCTTTCACTTTCGAAGAATTTTTTCGCGGCAGACGCTGCACGGTGTCCTGAGGGTGCCCGACGAACGATGCCCTTCTCCGTCCCATCCCTGGTAGGAGGACCCGAATCCCGGATGCGGAGTTGAAACGAGCCGCTTGGCCGAATTATTTTAAATCGGCTAAGCAAAGTGCCGCCGCTGACTTATTGAAGAGTTTCGATCGTACGCTTGCGCGCACATCGCGAACGCACCCTGTCATGGAATGATTGGGCGCGCCCGTCCTAAATCCAGAAATACAAGCGCGCGACCCCACCAGCTTTCGCGAACTTAGTTGGGTCGGCCCTTTTCTGGCCCCTTCCCCCATCCAACCAACACCGTGAGGATAAAAATGGCGTGCCGCCCCCACCGGAATTGACGCTCTGGTTGCCGCGCGCGTTGGGCTAACCATTGTGCGGAATGACCCGAAACGCAATAGGAGCATATACGCTCACCCGAAACTGGTTCGACGGACCTGTCGAGGCGAATTTTCTGCTGCACGCCAAATAGAATAACGGATTTCATTATGAAACCTTCACCGTTCAAGAATGCCGCACTTGTTCACCTCTGCATTCGCGGTGGCGAGCTGCGCCCATGTCAACGAACAGTCGATTCAGGCGGAGCTGGGTACAAGGGTCAAGGCAGCAATCACGGTTGATGGATTGCGTTTTCGCGATTCCGATGGTGATGGCCAACTTGCACCTTACGAAGATTGGCGCCTGTCACCATTTGATCGCGCCGCCGATCTTACCGGTCGAATGACGACGGCCGAGAAGGTCGGCACGCTGAAGCATTCCACCATGCCGGGCAAAGACGGGGAGATGGGACGCGCCGACAGCTACGATTTTGAGGAACTGGGCGCGCTTGTGCAAGGCAAGCATGTCACAAGCTTCATAACCCGGCTCACCCTGGCCCCCAGCGCACTGGCACAGCAGAACAATGCAGCGCAGGAAGCCGCCCGCAGCTGGCAGGCTGGGAATTCCGCTGACGCTCAGCACCGATCCGCGCAACCACTTCAGCTATGTTCTGGGCGCGGCAGAGGCAGGAACGGGTACTACCCAGTGGCCAGAGCTACTCGGCTTCTCGGCCCTGCGTGATCCAGAAATCGTGCGCGAATTCGGCGAGATCGCGCGCCGCGAATATCGCGCCCTGGGTATACACATGGCACTGTCCCCCGCAGCGCGATCTGCTGACGGAACCCCGCTGGCCGCGCGGCAGCGGCACTTTTGGCAGCCAAGCGAGCCTCAGCAGCGAATTGGGCGGCGCCTATGTCGAGGCAGTTCAAGGTGGCGCGGAAGGTTTGCAGCGTGATGGTGTGATGACCGTGGTCAAGCACTGGGTCGGTTACGGTGCGCAGCCAGAGGGTTTTGAGGCGCATAACTTCTACAGTCGTTTTGCCGAACCGGGCAATTATCTCGGGCAGCACATCGCTGCATTCGAAGGTGCGCTTAAAGCGCAAAGCACCGGGCTTATGCCCGCATATCCCATATTGCGCGATACGCAGTTAGACGGCGAAGAACTGGAACCCGTCAGCCCCGGCTACAGCGCTCAACTGCTCGACGGTTTTCTGCGGGATGATCGGGGCTATCAGGGCATCATCCTTTCCGACTGGGGCATCACCCGCGACTGCAACACACGATGCACTAACCCCACCGATGCAGAGCCGCAGCGCCCACAAGACATCGCGACGCCTTGGGGCGTTGAAGATCTCACGGTTGGAGAGCGATACGTCAAAGGCTTGCAGGCCGGTATTGACCAGTTCGGCGGCACCGATGATGTCGCTCCGCTTCTCGAAGCTATCGAAGCTGGCAAGATCAACATGGCTCGGCTGAACCAGTCGGTCGCAAGGATCATGGCGCCTAAATTCCGGCTCGGCCTTTTTGACAATCCGTACGTGGACGCGGCGAAAACTAATAGGATCGGCAGGGCAGATGATATCGTCAAGGCCGACAGGCTTCAGCGGGAATCACAAGTGTCGCTGCGTAACCATGGTGGAATGCTGCCCTACGTTGCTGGCGCGAAGGTTTGGCTGTATGGCATGGATCCGGACGCTGCCGAGGCTGCTGGCTTGCCGGTGGTGGAGAATGTCTCAGAAGCAGACTTCGCGATTATTCGCATCAACACGCCATCCGAGAAACTTCACCCCAATCACTTTTTCGGCAGCAGGTACAACGAAGGCCGTTTAAACTTCCAGCCAGGCGATCCGGCATACGATGCCTTGGATGAGGCAAAGGCCATTGGCGTGCCAACCATGCTCGCGATCTTTCTTGATCGGCCCGCAGTGTTGGGCGAAATCCTTTCCGTTGAAGTCGTTATCCTCGCAAATTTCGGGGCCAGCGATGCCGCCGTTCTGGATGTAGCGCTAGGCCACTCGAATGCTCGCGGTCGCCTGCCGTTCGAATTGCCCTGGTCAATGGAAGCCGTCGAAATGCAGGATTCAGCGGCCCCTGACGACAGCAATGATCCGCTCTATCCCTTCGGCGCAGGGCTTTGATCCTCGCATTTGCGATGCACGTGAGACGTGGCTCGCTTATGGAAAACTGGGCTGCGTCACATTCCGCGCTTTCACAGGCCCAACGCAACGGGCCGAGCATGTAGTAAAATGAGTGACGATCTGGGCGAACGCGCTGTTTTTGCA
>JBASBA010000572.1:0-5897 GCA_049650885.1 Alteraurantiacibacter sp.
GCGAACTCAGGCTTCATATTTTCCGCAGCTCGAAGGGCATTCGCACATCGATCAACTCCACATTCGCGGAAAGCATTGATCACATAGTCCTGGCCCAGCTTTTCGCTCGTGGCCGCGATATCGAACATGTCGCGTGGCTGCATCGATGCACCGCGATAGTAAACCTTCTTGGCGACTATCTCTGCCGGAGTTTCTTGCCGGATTGTTCGCCCCCGTAGCTCACTGATCTGTGATGGCTCTGGCGTAATGTCGGCACAGCAAATGAAGTCGATTTCGCCAATGTCCTCGAAGATCAGTTTGAGGGAACCTGCGCCGTCTGTTTCGTAGGTGTCCGGCATTCGTTCGAGCTCAAACCCCTGCGTCTCGGGATTGAGGTAGGGGAGGAATTGGGGATCGGAAAGGAAGAGGTCGATGTCATGGCTCTCGCGATGATCGATCTGGAGCATCAATGCCGTCCCACCTCCGAACGACCAATCTGGCTCGCGGCCAACGGCTTCGGTGGTTCGCGCGATGATGTCGGATGCCAAATCAAATAAAAGCGGCCATTGGCTCGGCTGCTGTCGAGGCGAGATCACTTTCTCAGGCTGCCAGAGGCAGCGAGTACCCAGCCATCTTGGAAAACTGGCTAGCGACAGCTTTCGCCATATCCTCATTGACCTTCATTTCAGCCATGAAGGCTTTCTGGATCGCTGGTGCCACTTCCGAGAAGAAAGCGAAGACGCTGGCGTCGCACGTTGCCACACTCGATGGGTCAGCGATAAGCGCAGCGAGTTGATGAGCGGAATGGTTCGCCCCATAGGGGGCGTTCACCGTTGCCAGAACCTGTGCAGTTAGGTTGCTCATCTTAAACCTGCGGAATCGATCTCAGGGTGAGAATATACGCTTCATGCGTTAGCAAAACAAGAATGTTCGAACATAGGAAGAACGCAGAGGGCCAATCCGCGATTTATCCCGCATTTTTCAAAAATCGCGTTTTGCGGGATAAAAGCCCCTCGATTGCAGACGCGCTCGGACATCGCTGCGATCCCTTAGAGCTCACTCCAGTCATGCATTCAAATTGCGCGAGTGACGGCACCTCGGAAAATTCGAGCATCCAAGGAAACTCCCGAAACGTCCGCTCTTCTCAACCAACTGACCATCGCAGCCTTCCATCGGACACGAGATTGCTGCCTCAGGTACGTCGAAGAGCGGCGTTTGTGGAGCAGGCTTTGGTTTCGCCCGACGAGCCCTGTAGCGCTGCTTTTTGAATTCCCACGGATGAACGTTGTCGTCATTTGCCCAGATGCCGCGTCGATTTCGCTGAGCATCGTCAAGCGCCTCAAAGTAGCTTTCATCGGGTCCATAGCGATCGAGCACCCATGCCCATCCATTGAGGATCATTTCCAATTCGATGTTGCGGTGAGATGGAGCAGTCAGTCCCCGAAAGAACTGCCCGAGCCGGGAAGCCGGGTCGTTAGCCTTGTTGATCTGATCCATCTGCAAGTAGGGCACGGCTACGATCCGCTTGTGTCGATCTACAATGCCGCCAGTGTCCATCTTCATCAGAATGGCCAGATCGACATGCTTTCCGCCAATGAGCGATTCAAGGAAGTCACGCGCCTCGATGCCTCCAGGCTGCTCCATCTCCGGCGCGTCGATGAACCCCAGCCTTATTGTAACTTCAAGGCTTGCTCCCCGTCGCGGGTTGTCGATACGGGTTAAGAAGCCATCGCCGTCAAAGACCTTGAGGACAGGCACCCGAATGGTTTCGGAACCGGGATCTTCAGGTGCGATAAGCAAACGCCAATTCTCCTACTCAATGCGGCGAGCAGCATTGTAGCAGAGTTGATTATCGTTTCATTTAGCATCCCATTTTCGGAGCTGGTCGCCACCGCCCCAAATGCATCGCAATGGAGCTGGTCGGCCATGCAAATTTGCTGGAAATCAGACGCGTTCTGCGTTAAAAGACACCTATTGAAATCATTAGACTTTTTCGAGGATGGGACCCAAATCCTCTGGCAAAAATGCATTCTGGGGGCACCAACGGGGGCCTCACTTAAGTAACCAAGGTCAAGATTCTCGCAGTTTTGCGACGTTCTGAGAGCGGTTCGAGTCCTCTTCTGGGCACCAACGATTTAAAGCATTGAAATACAGCAAGAAATTGGCAAGTTTTGAGGACTCACATTGGTTCTCCAAACTCTTGTCTCGGCTCGTCTCTTCCGTTCTCTTTCAGTGCTTAACGGTTTCAGGCGTTCGAATCTCTGATTGTCCCGGATCGATCTAGCTTGCAATTTCTGCGGGCCTATTTGCGGGCTTTCTAGAAAACCACATTCCGAGGCCCGCAAATGCTCTCTTCGGTGACCCATTTTTAGTGTCGACCGGATCGTTTCCTGCCCGTGTGAGATTCTGTCGCTCGTCGCGTGACGCTTGACAAAACGGTATGTAATGGCTAAATTGACCTCATGGAAATCAAATCCATTAGGCACAAGGGCCTGCGCCGCTTCTTCGAAACCGGCAATCCCAAGGGCTTGGTGGGTGATGCGGCTAGGCTGCGCAAGATGCTTGCCTTTATTGATGCAGCGGAAGGCATGGACGAGCTTTTTGTGCCACCAAACTTCGGCCTGCATGAGCTTGCAGGAAACCGGAAAGGCATCTGGTCGATGACCGTTACACGCAACTGGCGCTTGACCTTCAAGGTGAATGAAGAAGGCACGCTGATCGATATGGATTTGGAGGATTATCATGGCGCTTAAGATGCACCCATCGCTTGCTGTCCATGTCGGCGACTGGCTCAAGAGCGAGATCGTTGAGCCTGCCGGTGTCAGCGTAACCGATCTCGCTGCACACTTCGGTGTCTCGCGGCAGGCGCTGAGCACGCTGCTAAACGGCAATGCCAGTCTCTCTGCAGATATGGCAATCCGCTTCGAGAAGGCCTTCGGGGTCAAGGCCGATACCTTGCTGCGAATGCAGACAGCCCATGAGCTCGCACAAGCGCGTGCACATGAGGACGGGATCAAAGTAGGGAAGTTCGCAGAGGCAGCATGACAGCCGCCGTTTTTGGGTTGCGCAGCACGGATCAAAAAGTAATCGGACTTTAGTTTCCGTATGATACCTGCCCATATGGTGAACGGCTAGACATGGGCCGTCTGCGGAACGGCAGTTTGCAGGTTCATACCCGACAAAAGCGGACTGTCTGCTTAAGTGAACGATGACTAAGAAAACAAACGAGTTCCCTTCGGCGTCAGCACCCAATTTATCGAGGGCGCCAATCAGGGACTAACCTGTTTGCCTTGCCACCAGCCGTGGTGGCAGCACGAGGCTTTCGGTATCTTCGCCGGCCATCCGGCGGAGCAGGAGGTCGACCAGTCCTTTGGCCCCGAGATCGATGTCCTGCTTTACCGTCGTGAGCGCCGGCTGTGTGTGGCCCGAAATCGGAAGATCGTCGAACCCGACCAGTTTGATATCATCCGGAACCGCTATGTCCTGTTTCGCCAGCTGTTTGAGGCAGGCGATGGCGATCATGTCGGTCGCTGCGAAAATGCCATCAATCGTCCCTTCATTATGCGCCAGATGACGGGCTATTTCGTCCGCCGCTCTTTCGGAATTCAGGTGGGTGGGGAGCTGGCGGATCGGTATCCCCCGCTGATCCGCAACCGACTTTGCACCGGCATAGCGCGCGGCGAACTCGATGGCCTGCGTATCGCCCATGAATGCCAATTGCTTGCAGTCTGCAGCGATCAGGCGCTCGGCAGCGAGTTTCCCGCCAAGGAAATTGTCCGCGCCAACCACGCAGTGGCGCTGCCCCTCCTGGTGGTTGCCCCATACGACCATCGGCAAATAACCATCCGCCACGCCTTCGATGCGTTCGAACTGGTCTGACTGACCGACGACGATCACCCCTTCGACAAGGCCGGAGCCGATGAAGCTTTCCAGCCAGTCCTCGTCCTTGTCGGGGATCACGCGCCTCAACATCAAATCGTATCCACGCTCGGTCAGTTCGTCGGCAAGATACCCCAGCAGGGTCATGAAGAATGCATCGGAGATATGCTGACGGCGGTCATGGCCCAGGGGAATAACCACGCCGATCACGCCCGTCTTCTGGCGGCGCAACCGGCTGGCCATCTGGTTGGGACGGAAACCGTGCTCGCGGGCCAGATCCTCAATTTTTTTCCGGGTCTTTGTGTTGACCAGGCTCTTTCCTGCGAGCGCGCGGGAGACCGTTCCTGGGGAAACACCGGCTATCTTGGCAAGGTCGGTGATGGTGCGGACCCGCACCGGGCGGCCTGTCCCGCCCTCCGCCAGCCCGTCATCCGTTCGTTCTGCCGTATCCCCGTCTTCCATCCCGCGACTGTAGCCTAGCTGGCCTGCGCTTGCATCACTTTCGGAACAGGACGTCCGGCATCGACGAACATCGTCGCGATCGCGCCGACAATCATCAGCATTCCGCCCAGGATCAGCACATTGCGCGGATCGCCGCCCAGGACCGGCTCGTAAAACAGCGGCATGGTCAGGGTCTGGATCAGCATCGGGATGACAATGAACATGTTGAAGATGCCCATGTAGATGCCGTTGCGTTCGGGCGGGATGGCATCGGCGAGCATCACGTAGGTATTGCCCATCATGCCTGCCCAGCCGATTCCGATACCCAGCATAAGGACGAACAGCGCCCCTGTCGTCTCGACACCCGGGATCATCAGCATGGCGGCACCGGAAGCAGTCAGACAGATGGCATGGGCCAGACGCGCGCCCAGTTTGCGGACAACGGGAATGAGCAAGAGCGCGCCGATGAAGGCGATGAAATTATACAGCGCACCCGCCTGCTGCGTGGTCAGCGTGGCTTCGCGGAATGCGGCGGTCGACGGGTCCGACGTATCATATAGCGAACGCCCCACCGCGAAAGTAATGTACTGCCAGTACGCGAACATCGCATACCATTGGCAGAGCATCGCGACGGATAGCTGGCGCATGGCATTGGGCATTTCGCGAATTGCGCTGACAATCTCGCCCGCCGTGGCCGAAACCGTCATTGGCTTCGTCTCCAAATCGGCTTTCATTTCCTCGGTCATCGGCAGTTCGGGAACCCGCCAGACAGACCATACGATCGTGCTGATCGACAGGATAGCTCCGATGATGAAGGCGATTTTCACGATGACCGGAATGCCATTGGCATCGAGGACATCCTTTGCAACAAAGGCTGTCAGCAGGGTGGGTGTCAGATACGACAGCGTCTGCGCAAGGCCGGTGAACGCACTTTGCGTCAGGAACCCGATGGAGCGCTGATCAGGACGCAACCTGTCAGCCACGTAAGCGCGGTAGGGCTCCATGGTGATATTATTGCCCGCGTCGAGGATCCACAACAGGCTGGCTGCCATCCAAAGTGCACTGGAATAGGGCATAAGGAACAGACTGATCGTACAGATAATTGCGCCGATCAGAAAATAGGGACTCCGCCGCCCGTACCGCGACTTGGTCCGGTCGCTCATCGCTCCCACTATCGGCTGAATGATCAAACCCGTCATCGGCCCAGCAAGCCAAAGCAGAGGCATCGTCGCTTCGTCCGCGCCAAGGAAACCGTAAATCGGGCCCATGTTCGCCTGCTGAAGACCGAAACTGAATTGGAGGCCAAAAAAGCCGATGTTCATTTCGATGATTCGAAGCAGCGAAAGCCGCGGTTTTGTAGCGGTTTGCATAAAGAAATTCCTCTCCGGATCCCGCCTTTGCGGCGATGTGTTTGAAATATGTGTCACAAAATCCGTGTTCGTGCAAACGTTTGCATTTCAGGCTTGCAAACGTTTGCAAGCTGATTATCCCTATGTGCGAATCGCTAAGAATTCATCGTGGGAGAGTATCAATGAAGTTTCGTCACGCGCTTGCCGCCGGTGCCGCCTTGTGTGCCATTTCCAGCCCTGCTCTTGGTC
>JBASBA010000573.1:0-10758 GCA_049650885.1 Alteraurantiacibacter sp.
AGCAAAGTTATGTCGGGAAGGCTGGCTAGAATCTGATGGCTGCTATTTCAGGGCTTATTCGCGTAATGGAAAAGGCTGCCCGCAAGGCGGGTGGCCGGTTGCGCCGCGACTTTGGTGAAGTCGAACATTTGCAAGTCAGCCAGAAGGGGCCAAGCGATTTCGTGTCCAAGGCGGACCAGATCGCCGAACGCATCCTGTGGGACGAGTTGAAGGTCGCTCGCCCCGGCTGGGGCTTTGTGATGGAAGAGGCGGGCGTGATCGAAGGCGAGGAAGACCAGCCTCGCTGGATCATCGATCCGCTGGATGGCACCAGCAATTTCCTCCACGGCATCCCGCATTTTGCAATTTCCATCGCAGTCCAGGAGCCAAAGCTTGGCGGCGGCGGCTGGGGTGATGTGGTGGCGGGCATGGTCTATCAGCCTATCACCGATGAAACCTTCTGGGCGGAGAAGTCACGTGGCGCATGGTTGCACGACGGGCGCTTGCGCGTATCGGGCCGACGTCAGCTATCAGAAGCCTTGATTGCAACGGGCACTCCGTTTCAGGGCCACGGCGATTTTGCCGAATGGAGCCGTATATTCGGTGCGGTCGGCCCAAGTGTAGCGGGCATCCGCCGTTTTGGTGCCGCATCGCTTGATCTTGCCTGGGTTGCTGCCGGACGCTTCGATGGCTTTTGGGAAAGTGATCTCTCGACTTGGGACACCGCTGCTGGCTGCCTGCTGGTGCGCGAGGCGGGCGGCTTCGTTTCCGATTACCGCGGTCGTTCGCAACCGATCTGCGACAAGCAGGTGATTGCCGGTAATGATCAGATGCATTCCCGCCTGCACAAACAGATCGCTGCCGCGCTGAAGTAAGGCAGTGGCGACGCATTAAGCAATTGCAGCAGCGCGCAAGGAACGCTAAGCGCGCTGTCCTGCCTGCCTCTGTGGCGGAATTGGTAGACGCGCTCGACTCAAAATCGAGTTTCTTCGGAAGTGCCGGTTCGAGTCCGGCCAGAGGTACCAGGCAGGGCTTTTCGCTTCTTACCCGATGATCTGCTTCGCAGGTGAGCAGTATCGCAACAGCTGTGCGAATGCCCCCATTGCCGAGGCCGGCTTCACAGCAGCAAGCCATCCCGAACATGTCGGACAAATTGCCGGTTCAGGCAGACTTTCGGAATCTGCGACGCTCCAAATCCGGTTCGGGCAATGGCGCTGCGAGCCGTTTTCGTGCATGGAGCGGTTATGAGCAAGACCGTCGATGATCTTCAGCGTGACATGGAAGCTGCTGCAAACGCCCTCGATTTTGAGGAGGCCAAGCGAATTCGCGATCGCATCAACCTGATGCGAGGCGGAGCCAGTGCTGCGGACGCCGAACAGGCCGATACATCGGGTCTGGTTCGCCAGCAGCCGGGCGCCATGGGACTTGGCACAAGCCGGCAACGGCCGGTTCCTCCACCAGAGTGGAAGCCGCCGAAGAAACCTGATCCAATGACTTCGGGCCGAAAACGAAAGTAGGGGTCGTAATCTTCTCTCAACCCTTTTCCGGGCGGGAGCGTCATTCTCCTGCATCGGCTGGCCCAGCCTAGAAACAAGGAATATTCATGCGCCTCAAACTCGGTTTCGCTGTCTCGGTTTTCGCTCTCATACCCGCGCAGCTCCATGCGCAGGACACTGCCGCTGCAACGCAGGCGTCGGATCAGGCTGCTGAAACTGAGGTGTCCGTGCACCTCGATTACGAGAAGTTCGTCCTCGACAACGGGCTGGAAGTCATTCTTGCCGTAGACAATTCCGACCCGATCGTGTCGCTGATGACGGTCGCCCACGTCGGTTCGGCGCGCGAGAGGCGGGGGCGCACGGGCTTTGCGCATTTCTTCGAGCACATGGCCTTCAACGATTCCGAGAATGTGCCGCAGGGCGCCAATCGCCGCGACATTCCCGCCTGGGGCGGCGATCGGAACGGCTACACCACGCGCGATCGCACCGTCTATTACGAAACCGTTCCAACCGACGCATTTGAAAAGCTGCTGTGGATCGATTCCGATCGCCTTGGCTACATGATCAACACTGTCACCGAAGCCGCGCTCCAGCGCGAGAAGCAGGTTGTCAAAAACGAAAAACGCCAGCGGGTTGATAATGCTCCCTATGGTTATGCCGGCGAAGTCGTCGCGAACGCACTTTACCCCGAAGATCACCCCTATAGCTGGACCGTTATCGGATCGCTGCCGGATTTGCAGGCCGCAACGCTGGCAGACGTGCGCGAATTTTACCGGACGTATTACGGCCCCAACAATGCGACGCTCGCCATTGTGGGCGATATCGACATCGCAGAGACAAAGGCGAAAGTGGAGCGCTGGTTCGGCGAGATCGCCCGCGGTCCTGCCGTCCCCGACGCGGCGCCCCGCCCGGTAGAACTGGACGCGGAAGCGCGGCTGATGTTCGAAGACAACTTCGCCCAGCTTCCTGAATTGAGGCTCGTCTACCCCACTCCTGCCCAATTCGACGGCGATGAAATGGCGCTGGATGTCCTCACCAGCTATCTTGGTTCCAAGGCATCGCCGCTCTATCGCCGCGTGGTAGAAGGCGGCCTTGCGGCCAATGTTTCCGCCTTTCACCGGGCAGAGGAACTGGCAGGCGAACTGACCGTGCTCGTCCGCGCCAATGCCGACACCGACCTTGATACAGTCCTGGCAGCCGTGGATGCGGCGTTGGGTGATGTTTCTACGCAAGGCATTCCGGAAAACGAGCTGAGGCGTATCCAGGCCGAATCGGAAACGGGTCTTTACAACCAGCTTTCCACGGTGCGCGGCAAGGCAGAGGTGCTGGCCATCGGCAACGAGTTTACCGGCGATCCGGGCTATTTGCTGAGAACTCTGGACGCTGTACGCGCGCTGGAGACTTCTGATCTGGAGCGCGTCTTTGCAACGCATGTGGCGGGTCAGCCACGTGTCATGACCAGTTTCGTGCCCAAGGGCGAGATGGCTCTTGCGGTTGATGGAAGCGAAGCCGCGGAGGTGTGGATCGAGGAAGTGACGCAAAGCGCCGCATCCGAAGATGTGGGTCAGGGAGAGGCAGCAGAATTTGTCAGGACCGCCACCATCAATGACCGATCCGAGCCTGAATTCGGCGAACTGCCCTTGTCCAGGACCGTGCCGACATGGACGGCTGAACTGGCCCCGAATGTCGCACTGATCGGCACCACTTTCGACGAGACACCCGTCGTCTCCTTCGCGATCACGTTCGAAGGTGGCACGCGGCTTGATACCGATGACGGGCTAGGGGCGACCGCGCTCCTAGCCTCGCTGATGGAGGAAGGCTCCGCCACGCGCAGCGCGGCCGAAATTGAACAGGCCCTGGGTCTGTTAGGCGCCGGCTATTCGGTTGTTGCAAGTGCCGATGGGCTGTCGATCAACGGCAACACGCTGGCGCGAAACCTTCCCCTGGTGGCGGGCATCCTGTCGGAGATTATCGCAACGCCGCGCTTCACCGCTGATGCTCTATCGCGGGCGCGCGATGGCCAGCTTGCTTCCATTCGGAATGCGCGGTCCAATCCTGCTGCGATCTCTGCAATAGTATTCGATAGCCTTGTTTACGGAGACCATCCGGAGGGACGCTTTGCGCTCGGTTCGGTCGAAACGGTCGGAAATCTCGGCCTCGACACTCTCAGGGCGCGGCACGCTGCGCTCGGTGTAAACGGTGTGCGTATCCATGTTGCAGGCGACGTTTCGGAGGACGCCGCTAAGGCTGCATTTGCGCCATTGTCCCAATCGCTGGCGCGCGAAACCGTACCGATTGATCTCGCTGTACCGCAGGACACGGGTTTGGCAGGGAACGTCTATTTCATTGATGTGCCGGGTTCCAAGCAGAGTGTCATCCGTGCTGGCCGGCTGACCGTCGCCTCGGACGATCCCGATCATGAGCGTATAGACTTTGCCAATCAGAAGCTTGGCGGTTCGATCGGTGGTGACCTGGCGCAGATGCTTCGTATTGAGAAGGGCTATACCTATGGCGCCTATTCGGGCGTAAGCGGCGGGCGCGCCGTTCAGCCGTGGAGCGTGCGCACCAGTGTTCGCGCCAATGCGACCGGTCCATCGCTGGATATCATTCATGACATGGTTACCGCATACGGCGAGAGTTTCGGCGACGCCGAAGCAGAGCTGACGCGCAACCAGATCATCAAGGACGCGGCCCGTTCGCAGGAAAGCCTGGGCGCAAAGCTCTCAGTGCTATCCGAAATGGCGAAATACGGCTTGTCTGCCAGGCTGGTCGAGGAACGGCAGGAGCGGTTGCTGGACATGAGCACGGAAGATTTTCGCGCCACCGCGCAGCAATGGTTCGACACGGATGACATGGTCTGGGTCGTGGTAGGCGATGGCGATACCCAGCGCGAAGCGGTCGAGGAATTTGCCGCAACCCAGGCGGGGAGTTTCATCGAACTCGATATTGATGGCAATCCGGTCGGATAACAGTCCATCGCGCCATTTCAGTCGTGCGCGATCGGGACGCCAGGAACATCATCCGCGCCCGCTGCACTCAGGCGCTTTGGCGAGGGGCGCCATGCCAACAAATCGACACGGCAAACGGAGGTTTGGCGGAATTAACTTGATCTTACCCTGCCGCTTTGGGATTTGTCCTCTCGACCGTGATCGAAGCTCCTACCTTGCATGCCTTTGCGGCCATGGCCCTGACGGTCGCAGTTTTCTATTTGTTCGTGCGCGGCAAGATGTCGATCGAGATCGTGTCGCTGCTGGCAATCGCGATTATCGCCGTTGGCCTTTATTTCTATCCCATGCCCCACACGCAGCCAACGGATGGGCTGCAACTCGCTTTCGCGGGCTTTGGCCATTACGCGCTGATCACGATCTGCGCCCTTATGGTGATGGGCCGCGGTCTCGTGGTCACAGGCGCGCTGGAGCCGGCGGCGCGAATGCTGGAGCGGGTTTTCAAGTTCAATCTGCAGATTGGCCTGCTGCTGTCACTGGTTCTGGCGTTCTTCCTGTCGATGGGCGTGAACAATACGCCGGTGCTGGTTCTGCTGATACCGATCTTCGTGACGCTGGCTGCACGCGGCGCGATGCCTGCGTCCAAAACGCTGATGCCGCTCAATGCGTCTTCGCTATTGGGCGGGCTGGCGACAACCATCGGAACCTCCACCAATATTCTGGTGGTGGCCATTGCCGTCGACCTTGGCATGCCTCGAATGGGCGTGTTCCATTTTACGCCTATCGTGCTGATGGCATCGTTGGTGGCGCTGCCCTATATCTGGCTGGTCATGCCGCGAATGTTGCGGGACAACACGCCCGAAGTGGGCCACGGTAATCGCTGGTTTCACACGCGTCTGCGCGTGCCGCCGTCCAGCAACCTGATTGGCAAGCATTTCGACGAAGTGGTCGATATGCTGCCCGACGATTTCCGCTTTGAAGAGCGGCCAGACGGCCCCTTTGCAGCGGGGCAACGCCTGCGCATATCCGGCACGCATGACGCGCTGGAAGATGCCGTTCGGGTGCTGCAGGGCCAGATCGCTCCGGGTTGGGTTGTAGACCAGATTCAGCGCGAATCATCTGATCGGCGCCTCGATATGAAGGTGGTCGAGATGGTGATCACCACTGACTCGCGCCTCGTCGGCCGCACGCTTGCGACTTCGGGCATTGCAGATCGCTTTGGCGTGGCGGTGCTGGGTATTCACCGGCCAGAACGCCCCTTGATGTTTGATCAGGAACAGTCCGGCAGCGAATTGCGCTTTGCCGAGGGTGACGTGTTGCTGGTGATGGGGCTGAGCGAATCGCTGTCCGAGTTCATTCAGAGCGACAGCCTGTTGCAGCTGGAGGGGGAGCGCGAGGTGCCGCGCCGCGCAAAGGCCTGGCTTGCCGCCACCATCATGGGCGTATCCGTCGGGCTTGCGTCAATCGGCATTCTGCCCATCGCGATTGCTTCGCTGGGCGGAGCAATTCTGATGTTCCTTACCGGCTGCGTCAAGTTCGACAGAGTGGGGCGGGCGCTATCGGGACAGGTCATCGTGCTGGTGGCCGCCAGTATCGCAATCGGGCGGTTCGTCCTTGATAGCGGCGCGGCAGGCTGGCTGGGTGAATCGCTGTCGCTGGGCCTTCAATATCTGCCGCCGGCGGGCGTGGTTGCCGCAGTGATGATTTTCGTCACGGTGATCACCAATTTCGCCTCCAACGCGACCGCAGCAACCGTGGGCACGCCCATCGCTTTCAGTATTGCGACAGAGCTTGGCCTGCCGCAAGAGCCGCTGATCCTGGCTGTGCTGTTCGGCTGCAACCTGTGCTACGCCACGCCAATCGCCTATCAGACGAACATGCTGATCATGGCGGAAGGCAGCTACAACTTCCCCGATTACATGCGGACTGGTGTGCCATTGGTTCTGATCATGGTTGTCACGCTCAGCTATTTGCTGGCCATCACCTACGGGATGTAACGCCTCCCAGACCGGCTATTTCGCGAGTGTCGGGAAACCGGGCTGTGTTGCGAAGTCAATTGAGTGTAAAATTTACCGACATTTCATACCTCGCCGTTAACCGAGAGTTCTCTGGAAATTCCTCCGGAAACGAACGGCTGAAGCGATGGTCCGCCTCTTCAAGCATTATATCCCCCACGCTGTGCTGTTTCTGGGCATACTGGACTTTGTCCTGCTGATCGTTTCAGCGGATCTGGCATGGCTGTTTCGCACCAGCCAGATTGATACCGATGCTGGCAGCCTGGCGCAGCGTGCTCTGCCGCTGTTGGGCTACGCAATCACGACACAAGCGGCAATGATAGCGGTGGGCGTTTATGGCCCGGATTCGCTTCGATCCATGCGGTTCGCCTGCGCCCGCCTGCTGGTTGCGATCAGTCTGGCGATTCTGGCACTGGCATTGGTGGACTTTGTCCTGCCGGGACAAACCTATTGGCGGTCCATCCTGCTGTACGCGATGGTGCTGGCCATCATCCTGCTGGTGCTGAACCGTGTCGTCGTGGAAGGCATATTGGGCTCATCGGCCTTTCAGCGGCGCATCCTGGTCCTTGGCTCAGGAATGCGTGCGCAGCGTTTAAAGGACCTGTCGCTGAAGGACGCAAGTGGCTTCACCATCGTGGGCTTTGTCAGCATGACAGGGACAGGACAGCAGGTGGCAGAAGCTATCCAGCGGTCAGAGATTTCAGATCTTTCCTCCCATGTCGCAAACCTTGGCGCTAGCGAAGTTGTGCTGGCACTGGAAGAGCGTCGCAATTCCCTGCCGCTGAAAGATCTGCTGCGCGTAAAAACGGCAGGCGTCTTCGTAAACGAATTCTCCAGCTTTCTGGAGCGCGAGACCGGCCGCGTCGATCTGGATACGCTCAACCCGAGCTGGCTGATCTTTTCCGACGGCTTTTCGTCCGGGCGCGCGGTTTCTTCGGCGGCCAAGCGGTCTTTCGATATTCTCGCCAGCGGGCTGCTGCTCCTGCTCAGTTTTCCGCTTATCGCGGTATTCGCAATCGTGGTGAAGCTGGACAGCAAGGGGCCAGCCTTTTTCCGGCAGAAGCGAGTAGGCCTGTATGGCCAGACTTTCGAACTGATCAAGTTGCGCTCCATGCGCACGGACGCGGAGAAGGACGGATCGAAGTGGGCCGAGAAGAATGATCCCCGCATTACCCGTATCGGCGCATTCATCCGCAAGGCGCGGATCGACGAACTGCCGCAAGTCTGGACAGTCTTGAGGGGGCATATGAGCTTCGTCGGGCCACGGCCCGAAGTGCCCACCTTCGTCAGGGATCTGGAAGACAAGCTGCCGTATTATGCGGAGCGGCACATGGTGAAGCCGGGCATGACAGGATGGGCGCAGATCAACTATCCTTATGGCGCCAGCATTGAGGATTCCCGGCACAAGCTGGAGTTCGATCTCTATTACGCGAAGAATTATACTCCCTTTCTCGATCTGCTGATCATGCTTCAGACGTTGCGCGTCGTCTTGTGGCCGGAAGGTGCGCGGTAGTGGCGTCGATGTGGGACATTGCCAGCTATCTGGCCTTCCTTGTCAGTGCGTGCGCTGCGGTGGCACTGGCTTTGTGGCTGGTAAGCAGCCAGCGCGCGCAAGGGCCAGCCATCAGCGCCTGCGCCGCCGCCCTGTTCTGTTCGGCACTGTGGGCATTCTGTGTCATCGGCTTCGGCCTTGCCAGTGTATCAACCGGCCTACTTTTGATGGTGTCCAATCTTGCATGGTTGTGGATGCTTTACAGTCTGTTCGGCCATGATGACCGCACAGTCAGCCTGCGTCCTATCAGGCCGGTTGTTTTCGTTCTGGCGTTTGTCGAATTGCTGCAGATTGTGCTGGTTGTGGCGCAGGCGCGTTTTGCAGGCGGGGCTGAGGGCGAGCTGATAGTGATGCGCATCGCGTTCACCTTGCGGCTGTTGTTCTGCGTGGGTGCGCTTGTGCTGGTGCATAATCTTTACGCTGGTGCCTCCGCCCAGGCGCGCGAGGGGCTTCGCTGGCCTGCCAGCGCGCTTGCCGTTCTATGGCTGTATGATCTAAATCTTTATACGATTGCCTATCTGGATGATGGCCTGCCTGCGCTGCTTGCACATCTGCGCAGTCTTGCACTGGCCGTTGCCGTGGTGCTGCTTGCAATGGGAACCCTGCGCACCAGCAACGAACTGCGCTTTCGCCCGTCGCGCGGCTTTGCCTTCCAGTCGTTCTCGCTGCTGCTGATCGGAGCTTATCTGATCGTGATGGTCGTGATCGCGCAAGGTCTGGCCTATGTCGGTAGTGATTACGGACGCATGTTGCAGACCGGCTTTGTCCTGCTGGCAAGCGTCGTGGCGCTCACAATTTTGCCATCCAGAAAGCTGCGTGCATGGCTGCGTGTCACGCTTTCCAAAAACCTGTTTCAGCATCGTTATGATTATCGTGCTGAATGGTTGCGGTTTACAGATACCATCGGGCGGGCCGGGCCTCATGCCCCGCCGCTGCAGGAACGTGCGGTTCAGGCTGTTGCCGACATTACCGATAGCCCGGCAGGCGTTCTCCTGACACCGCGTGAAGAGGGCGGGCTGGCCCTGGAGGCGCGCTGGCAATGGCCCGACATCGAAGTTCCCGCAGAAGCTATCGATACGCTGGGTGCGCAATTCCTGGTAGAGAACCAGTTCATTGTCGATCTGGACGATTTGCGCGCTGGCGATGCAAGCGAGGTTCCAGCAGTGGCGACGCCGGACTGGATGGTTCAGCACGAGCAGACATGGGCACTTGTCCCGCTGCTGCATTATGAGCGGCTTGTTGGCGTTGTGGTGCTGGCGCGGCCTTCGATGGCGCGCCGACTGGATTGGGAAGATTTCGATTTGCTGCGTGTCGTCGGTCGCCAGCTTGCAAGCTATCTGGCAGAGCGCAACAGTCAGGATGCCTTGGGCGAGGCGCAACGGTTTGACGAGTTCAACCGGCGGATCGCATTCGTGATGCACGACATAAAGAACCTCGCCAGCCAGTTGTCCCTGCTGGCAGGTAACGCTGAAAAACATGCTGAAAAACCTGAATTCAGGGCCGACATGATCCTCACCCTTCGCAACTCGACGGACAAGTTGCAGGGGCTGCTTACCCGGCTTGGCCGATATGGCAGCCATGGTGCGAAGGAGCGGGAAGTTATTCCCGTGCTGGGCCTGCTTCAGCGGATCGTGGAGCAGTACAGTGGCAAGCACCGCCTTGTGCTGACGCGACAGGATGATTGCCGGGTGCGCGCCGATGCAGAAGGGTTGGAGCAGGCACTCGTCCATCTGGTGCAAAATGCCATCGAGGCAAGCGAGGACAGTTCGCCCGTTTTTCTGGATCTTCGCAGGGAGACCGGCAACGCCATTATCGAGGTTGTCGATTCAGGCGAGGGAATGACGCCGGAGTTCATTCGAACAAGACTATTCAAGCCCTTCCATTCCTCCAAATCGGGCGGATTTGGCATCGGCGCTTTTGAAGCGCGCGAGCTGGTTCGGGCAATGGGTGGCCAGCTTGAAGTGGAATCGCGCGAAGGGCTTGGCACGCGCTTTATCGTTCGATTGCCCTTAAGCGAAACGGCCCAGTTCATCAGGCCCATTCAACCCCACGAAAATGCCAGCGAGGTCGCATAATGGCTGAAAACAAACCGAAACTGCTGATAGTTGAAGACGATGCCGGACTGCAGGCTCAGTTGAAATGGGCGTATGAAGACTTTGAGGTGTTGATCGCAGGTGATCGCGACAGCGCGATTGCCGCCTTGCGATCCGAAGCACCGCCCGTGGTGACACTGGACCTTGGCTTGCCGCCGGACCCGGATGGCACAACCGAGGGGTTTGCCGTGCTTGATGCGATCATGGCGCTGAAACCCGATACCAAGGTGGTCGTCGCATCGGGCCACGGTGCGCGGGAATCGGCGCTGAATGCCATTGATCGCGGCGCCTATGATTTCTACCAGAAGCCGGTTGATATTGATCAGCTTGGGCTGATCGTGCGCCGGGCATACAATCTGCACCTGATCGAGAAGGAGAACCGCCGTCTTTCCACCAGGGTCGGTGAAGGCAACACGGTGCTGGGCGGCCTGATAACCTCAGCCCCCGAAATGGTGAAGGTTGCCCGCACGATAGAGCGCGTGGCCAACACCAATGTCTCTGTCATGCTGCTGGGTGCAAGTGGCACCGGCAAGGAACTGCTGGCGCGCGGTGTTCATGACGCCAGCAGCCGCAAGGATGGCAATTTCATCGCCATCAACTGTGCGGCAATCCCCGAAAACCTGCTGGAAAGTGAACTGTTCGGCCACGAGAAGGGCGCGTTTACAGGCGCTGTAAAGA
>JBASBA010000574.1:0-10799 GCA_049650885.1 Alteraurantiacibacter sp.
AGCCGCTGTTCTTCCTCGACTATTTCGCCACCGGCAAGCTGGAAAACGGCATTGCGGAGCGTGTGATCGCCGGCATAGCCCAGGGTTGCAAGGATGCAGGATGCGCCCTTATCGGCGGCGAAACGGCGGAAATGCCGGGCATGTATGTGGCTGGCGACTACGATCTTGCCGGCTTTTGCGTAGGCGCGGTGGAGCGCGGTGAGCAATTGACCGGAGAACGCGTTGCGCCGGGCCATGTGCTGCTGGGCCTTGCCAGTTCAGGCGTGCATTCCAACGGTTTTTCTCTGGTCCGGCGCCTTGCCGCAGACAAGGGCTGGAAGCTGGAGCGCCCCGCCCTGTTCGATGCAGACCGGCTGCTGATCGACGCGCTTATCGCACCCACCCGTATCTATGTGAAAAGCCTGCTGCCCACCGTACGTGCAGGCCACGTTGATGCGCTGGCCCATATAACCGGCGGCGGCTTGCTGGAAAACCTGCCCCGCGTGCTGCCTGAAGGCGCGCGCGGCGTGGTGGATGCCGATAGCTGGGAACAGTCGCGGCTGATGGCTTTCCTGCAGGCGCAAGGCAATATCGAGCCGGGCGAAATGGCCCGCACCTTCAATTGCGGCGTAGGCATGGTGCTGGCCGTGACCCCGGACAAGGTGGAAACCGTGAAGAGCGCACTAACTGATGCCGGAGAAGACGTGTTCCGAATCGGTGAAATCGTGGAAGGCCAGCGCGGCTGCACGGTGAAGGGTTCCGCAGGCACCTGGTCTGCGCGGGATGACTGGGTTGCCGATCACGATGCCTGAAAAGGAACCGGCGAAGGCACGAATCGCGTGTCTTCTTTCCGGAAATGGCACCACGATGTCGGCCCTGCTGTTCCAGTCGCGTCTGCCGGAATGCCCTTATGAAATCGTGCTTGTCGCCAGCAACAACCCCGATGCACCGGGACTGAAGATTGCAGCCGCGGAAGGTATAGCCACCTTTGCGCACGGCCATCAGGGAATGGACCGCCGCGCGCATGAAAAGATCATGGGCGAGGCTCTGCGGGAAAGCGGCGCGCAATATCTGGCGCTGTGCGGCTACATGCGCATCCTCACCGCCGATTTTGTTGGCGGGTGGGAAGGCCGCATGGTGAACACGCACCCTTCCCTGCTGCCCAAATACAAGGGGCTGGACACACATCAGCGCGCAATTGAGGCCGGAGAGGGTTTTGGCGGTTGTTCCGTTCACGTCGTGACGCCCGAACTGGATGGCGGACCATTGCTGGGGCAGGTTCCCGTCGCGATCCTTCCGCAGGACACGCCGGATAGCCTGGCGAGCCGCGTTATCCTGGCGGAATATCAGCTTTATCCCCGCATGGTGGCAGAATACGTCAGCCGTGCATATCGCGCCGACTGGCTGCTGGAAAAGGTGCAGGCGCTGGCGCTTGCCTTGCCAGAGGCGGAGGCGCGCGAAAGCCACGGCAGCCCCGGATGGCGCACCGCTGGCAAAAGCGGTAAGTATTTCGCCTATTTCCAGAACCAGTTCCACGGCACCGATCATATCGCCGTGCTGGTGCGGACAAGCGGCCCCGATGAACTGGCAGGCCTGGTGGAAACCGCGCCGGAAACCTATTTCAAACCCGCCTATTACGGGGCCAACGGCTGGATCGGGATTATTCTGAACCAGCCGGACGTTGATTGGGACCATGTGTCTGATTGGCTTGAAAGAAGTTGGCGCAGCGTTGCGCCCAAACGGCTTGCACAGCCACGCGATATCGCGGACGAGCTTTAGGGTATGAGCGTCCCACCGCGCCCGCACCCATGCACCCGCTCACCCAGAGTGGATCGCATCAACGGGTGGCTGAAGGCCGCATGGCGTCGAGGCCTTAGCGATAAGCCAACCCTCGATCCCGAAGAACTGTGGACCAAGGCGTTGCGCGATGATTCTGCATCGGGCGAAAAAGGGGCGCGCTGTGATGCGGATGTGGCTGATTTCACAAAGCGTCTGGAGGTTCTTTCGGCATCGCTGGAGTCCGAGGCGAAGCTCAACTCACTGGGTTTGACAATGGCGCACGGACAACTGGTCCGCGCGATAAGGCAACGGCTGGAACTTGGCGCCCTGTGGCAGGTGGAGCCTGCGATACTGGAAACGCGGTTGGAGCCGCCGGTGATCGTGGTGGGCCACATGCGCAGTGGCACCACGCGCGTGCATCGCCTGCTGGCGTCCGATCCCGCGCTGGCGGCCACGCGCTTTTGCGATAGCTGGCAGCCGGTTCCAAGATCGCCGGATACGCGCCCAGCATGGTCTGCGCTGACACTGCTGTTTGCACGGTCAATCGATCCGTGGCTCGATTCGATACACCCTTTCGGCGTAACCCGGCCTGACGAGGAGCTGGGCTGGCTGGCGGCGGCACTGGATCATTGCGCCTACGAGGCACAATGGCGGGTGCCGACGTTCAGCGCATTCAGCGAGGCGCGAAACCCTGCACCCGTCTATCGCGAATTCGCGCGGATGCTGCGGACAGACGCAAACTGGCACAAGAATGCAGACCGCCCACGTGTGTTGAAAGTGCCGCAATTCGCAGAAGACCTGCCAGCCCTGCTGGGCCAGTTCCCGGATGCCCGGGTCGTTCTGACACGTCGCTGCGAAAAAGATCTGGCCCGCAGCGCAGCATCTCTCGTCGCGAACCAGATGGTGATCCAGTCAGACGAGGTGAATTTTGCCTGGATAGAGGCGGAAATGACGCGCAAGATCGACTTGCGGGAAGAGCGGATGCAGAACGCCTTGGCGAACTTTACCGGCCCGCTTTCCGAAGTCGATTTTGACGCTCTCAACGGCGATTGGGAGGCGGAGATCAGGCGCGTTTACGAAGAAATCGGCCTGCCGTTTACAGCAGCAGCGCTGCAACACATGCGCGCCGAACAATCGCGTGCAGCCGATGGCGCACACCATTCCCATGCAAAAACCTACGAGGCATTTGCAGAAGCCTGATAGCGCCGCGTCAGGAGTCCGCCTGGTGCAACTCAGCAATCATGGAAATGCTGCGGCCATAGCCATAGGACTGCCATTTGTGCATTCGTGACCGATCCGCACTGGCACGCCATTGGGCGGAATTGCCAATCTCGGTACCATTACCCTGAACCTGGCCGGAGATAAGAATATCATTACCCCGTTCCACCAGGGAGTATGAGATGATCGTGTAATCCGGTGCTGCCTTGGCGAAGCCAGAAAGCACCGCCAGACAATCTTCACGACCCTTCAGGATGTTGCCCGTATTATCGATCAAGCAGAAATCATCCGCCAGGAGCAGTTCGACCATTTCGAAATCGCGCGCATTCATCGCCTCCAGAAAGCGAACAACGGTTCTTTTCGGCGATCTCCTCAAGCATTGAAACACGGTTTTCTCCGATCATTGGCGACGAAGAGACAACTGGATCAAGACACCTAGCCCAGAAACTCAATCGTGAATGCTTGGTTAGTCAATCCGGCAACCAGTTGAAAATACCAGCTTTGGTCGGTGCATATTCCCAAAGGCGCCGCAGTTAAAAGATACCGAATGCTATTTCGAGATCGGTGAACCGTCAATTGCACCAGCCTTCCGAAGCGAAAAAAACGGGGGCGATGATACTTTCACCGCCCCCGTTTTAGATGCAAATTAAGGAAGTTGCGGCCGATCAGCCGACAATTTCATCCTTGTCGAAGAAGAAGTCGATCTCTGTTTTGGCGTTTTCTTCGCTATCCGAACCGTGGACAGAGTTGGCTTCGATGCTTTCGGCATAGGCCTTGCGGATCGTGCCTTCATCGGCATCGGCGGGGTTGGTGGCGCCCATAACCTTGCGGTTGCGCGCCACGGCATCTTCGCCTTCCAGAACCTGCACCACAACCGGGCCGCTGATCATGAATTCAACCAGTTCGCCAAAGAAAGGGCGTTCCTTGTGCACGGCGTAAAAGCCTTCGGCCTGGTCCTTGGTCATCTGGATGCGCTTGGAAGCAACGACGCGCAGGCCGGCATCTTCCAGCATCTTGGTGACAGCGCCGGTCAGGTTGCGGCGCGTGGCGTCGGGCTTGATGATCGAGAAAGTGCGGGTAGCCGCCATGAGAGTTTCCTTTGCGAATTTTCGTTATGTTGTGAGTTCGCGCGGCCCCTAGCGCCCCCGCTGGCGCAGGGCAAGCAGGCTTGCGGTTCACGCACCGCGCCCAAACCTGATTTGCCCGCCCTATTCCTCCGTCTGCCCCACGACCAGTTGCCCCGTCGTGCTGTCGCCGGTTGACGATGCGTTAAAGCTGAAGGTGCCGCCATCCTCGCTTTCCCCGGCCACCATCATGGTGCCGTTGGAATTCATTTCCATGCCGATTTCGATACCGGCATTTGTCGCCTGGCTGCGATAGAATTTCACCATGGCCTCCGGCGAAGCATCGCTTTGCATGATAACAAGAGTGCCCTGCCCGTCCGGCTGGTTCATCGTGGTGGTGTTGAGGACTGTAGCGTCCGGATAGATGGAATAGCCATCGGGCAAGTCGGCCGAAACGCCATTACCTGAATTGATGATCATCTCCTGGCCATCGTCGCCACTGATCCGGAACTGGCTATCGCCATTTTCCTCATCGACATCGTAGCGAGCGGTTTCGGCGTCGACTGCCTCTGCCGCCCTCTCGTCAGAACCGCCGCAAGCGGATAGCGATATGGCGACGGCGGACAAGATTATGATCGTGCGCATGATTACCCCTGATAGTTCGCCAGAGTTTCTGCCCACACAAGTAAGGCGTCAAGGCCCTTCGACCCAGCGCCCGTCCTGCTGTTTCCAGAACTTGCGCTCCAGTTCCTCGCGATCTTCCAGCGCCTTCCAGGTTTGGCGCGCGCCCGAAATCGTGCCCTGATCGAACAGGTAGAGCACACGGGCGAAACCTTCGGGCGGCTCGCGCCAAAGGCCATCGGCAATCAGCAGGAAACTGGCCCCGTTGGCAGGATCGACATCATTGGACAGCAGGATCGGCTGCATGGCATCATGCTCGTCTCCGGCAATGCCATTGGCAAGGAAGGTTTCAGGCGCTGCTTCCCACAATGTCCTGCTGGTTTCTTCCAGCAGCGCAAGATCGTCTGCCACCACCAGCAGCCGCTCGTTTGCCTGGCGCACCTTGCCCGCCAGCAGCGCAATGGCTGCGGGGGCCGGATCGGAAGACAGCAGGTAGAAGTCCACGCGCATTACAAGTCCTTCCCCTTCGAGCGTTTACACCGCTCAGAGCAATAGCGGACGTTGTCCCAATCGCGCTCCCATTTCTTTCGCCAGTTGAATGGCAGGCCACATGCGGCGCAAATCTTTGATGGCAGATCGGATTTGCGCCGCATTTTTGGCATCGTGGGTTGGCCTTAATCGTTCACAGTGTTGCGAATGAAGCGATCAAGCAAGCGCACGCCATAGCCGGTAGCACCCTTGTCCCAGGTGGCGCCGGGCTTGTCGGCCCATACCATACCCGCAATATCCAAGTGCGCCCATGGCGTGTCATTCTCGATATAACGCTTCAGGAACTGCGCGGCGGTGATGGAGCCTGCATAGCGGCCGCCGATGTTCTTCATGTCGGCAATCGGGCTGTCGAGCAGCTTGTCATACTCGGCCGCCAGCGGGAAGCGCCACAGCTTGTCGCCCGCCTGCTTGCCAGCGTGCAGCAGGTCGTCCGCCAGATCATCGTCGTTGGAAAAGATACCGGCATGTTCACTGCCAAGCGAAACCAGTATCGCGCCGGTCAGGGTTGCAAGATCGACAATGCGCGCAGGCTTGAACTCTTTCTGCACCCAGGTCAGTGCATCGCACAGCACCAGCCTGCCCTCGGCATCGGTGTTGAGAACCTCGATCGTCTGGCCGGACATGGATGTCACCACGTCGCCGGGGCGCATGGCGCGGCCATCGGGCATGTTCTCCACCAGGCCGCAAACGCCGACGATGTTGGCTTTCGCCTTGCGCAGCGTCAGGGCAAGCATCGCGCCTGCTACGGCGCCCGCGCCGCCCATGTCGAATTTCATATCCTCCATGCCGGCACCCGGCTTCAGCGAGATACCGCCGGTGTCGAAGGTGACGCCCTTGCCGACGAATGCGACGGGCGCTTCGCCCTTCGTGCCGCCCATCCACTTGATCGCCAGCATACGAGACGGACGTTCGGAGCCAAGGCCCACGCCCAGCAGCGCGCCCATGCCCAGCTTTTCCATCTCGGCATCGTCCAGCACCACCAGTTCGGCACCGGTGCCCTCGAAACGCTTCTTGCAGCGTTCGACGAAGCTTTCAGGGTAGATGATGTTGGCAGGTTCAGCCACCAGTTCGCGGGTAAATTCAACGCCCGCCGCCACGGCCTGCGCATCGGTCCATTCGTCCTGCGCGCCAGCGGGGGCACCAGCCACCACGACCTTTTTCAGCGTGCGCTTCTGCTCGTCACGCAGCTTGGTCCGGTATTCGTCCCAACGCCAAGCCCGCAGGCGCGCGCCCAGCAGCACAGCCGCTGTTTCGCTGGCATCCAGGCCGCTGGCACCCGCATCAATGGCCATTTCGGTCTCACCGCTTGTCAGGTATTTTGCAGTCAGCGCCGCGCCTGCGCGTTCCAGCGCGGCAAGACGGCCTTCCTTGCCCTTCTTGCCCGCACCTGTCAGCGCGAGTCGCACCACTTTCCCGTCAATTTCGGCAAACCCGTCGAAAACCTGGCCGGGCTTGCCCGTGAAACGCGATGCCCTGGCACCTTCTGTAATGGCGGAAGGCAAGTCTTCCGGCAGACTGTCCTGATCAACCACGCGCGCGACGATCCGCGGCGTATCGGTGTCCAGTGAGTTGCGAAATTCGATTTCCATGGGTGGGGGCTCCAGTAAGAAAAGTATGGATTGGCAGCATGGCTTTTTGCCGCACTGCAAAGCTGGCGTTGCGATTAGGAGCGCGTGGTGCAATAGGCAAGCCATGCTCCCCGGCCTGCTCCCCGCACTGCCAGCGAATCCGCTTCGTGTGTCCGTCGCAGGCGCAGCCGTTCTGCTTGTCCTTGGCGCGCCCTACGCGGCGCTTGCACAGGAAGGCGCGGCTCCTGGCGTTGAAACCGCGATAGAGCCGGTACAAATTCCCGAACCCGGCGATGACGAGGAAAGCGGCTTTCCCGTCGTGGATAGTGGCATTCTCGCCCCGACCTTGGGAGACGGCCCGCGCGAGATCGCGTTTGAAGCCAATGAGCTGCGCTATGATGATAATGCCGATACCGTTACCGCCGCAGGTAATGTCCTGCTGCGGTCGGGTGATCAGTCGTTACGCGCAGATACCGTTACCTGGAACCGCCTGACAGGCGAAATCATTGCCACCGGCACGATCCGGCTGGTGGATGAAAACGGCAACCAGCTGTTTACGGACAGGCTTGTTCTGACAGACGAGCTGGAAGCGGGCGCGATGCAGAACCTGCTGCTGGCCTTCCGCCAGGGCGGCAGGCTGGCGGCGCAGCAAGCTACACGAGCGGCCAGCGGCGACATCGAATTGACCCGCGCGGCCTATTCCTCCTGCGCGGTTGTGGGTGCCGATGGCTGCGACAAAAGCCCGAGCTGGCGCGTCACGGCAGAGCGGGTTTACTACGATGAAGATGCCGCCGAAATCCGTTTTCGCGGCGCATATCTGGAGTTGTTCGGCGCCCGCGTGCTGCCGCTGCCGGGCCTGACGATCAGCGCGGACGGCAGGGCCAGTTCTGGTTTCTTCATCCCCGACATCGGCCTTACCGCGTCCAACGGTATCGAGATTACGGACAGTTATTACTGGCGGCTGGCCGACAATCGCGACCTTACGCTGTCGGGCTATGTCTACACCGAAGCTGCCCCGATGATGTCCGCGCAATACCGTCAACTCACCGGAAAGGGCGCGTTCCAGGTCACCGGCTACGCCACCTACGGCTCGCGCATTCCGCTCAATTCCACGGTACGCACGTCAGAGAATGACTTTCGCGGCTATCTGTTCACCAACGGCCGTTTCCAGCTGGACGAGAACTGGACCGCGCAAGGCTCTATCCGCATCGCCAGCGACCGGACATTCCTGCGCCGCTATGACATCAGCCGCGAAGATCGCCTGCGCTCCGTAGTAGAGCTGACCCGGCAGGACGAAAATTCCTATGTCTCCATTGCTGGCTGGGCAACGCAGGCGCTGCTCGTCAGCACGGATCAGGGGCAGGTGCCGCTTGCCCTGCCGCTGATCGATGCGCGCTATCGGCTGGAGGAACCTGTTCTGGGCGGGTCGGTGGAATTGCAGGCCAACACGCTGGCCATCACCCGGTTGGAGGGGCAGGACACGCAGCGCGCCTTCGCCCGTGCCCGCTGGGATCTGCGACGGATCACGCAGTGGGGTCAGGAAGTTACCCTGACCGGCCTGGTGCGCGGCGATGTCTATCATTCCGACGATAATTTGCTGACCACGATCGAATCCTATCGCGGAAAGGACGGGTGGCAGGCGCGCGGCGTGGCAACGGCGGCGATCGACGTGAAATGGCCGTTTATCGGGGAGTTCATGGGCGGTTCGCAAATCTTGACGCCGCGCGTGCAGGTGGTGGCCACACCCGATATCCGCAATCTGGATATTCCAAACGAAGACGCCCGCGCCATTGATCTGGAGGATTCCAACCTCTTCGCGCTCAACCGCTTTCCGGGGTATGACCGTGTGGAAGACGGTGTGCGCGTTACCTATGGTGTCGACTGGCAGGCCAATTTGCCGGGCTGGCGTCTGAAAACCACCATTGGCCAGTCCTACCGTCTGAATGATGCGTTCGAGCTTTTTCCCGATGGCACCGGACTGAACGAACAGTTTTCCGATTTCGTGGGCCGCACCGAAGTTCGCTATCGTGACTTTCTGAAGTTCACTCACCGCTTCCGCCTAGACAAGGACAATTTTGCTGTCCGCCGCAACGAACTGGATGCAACCGTCGGCAGCGACCGCACCTATCTCGAGGTTGGCTACCTTCAGCTTAACCGCGACATTGATTTCCGGCTGGAGGATTTGCAGGACCGCGAAGAGATTCGGCTTGCCGGCCGCGTGGCATTTGCGCGCTACTGGTCCGTATTCGGCTCCGCCGTTGTCAACCTGACCGATCGCAATGAAGACCCGACGCAGCTGGCCGACGGGTTCGAGCCTTTACGGACACGGCTGGGCATCGCCTATGCAGACGATTGCCTGGAGTTCGGCTTTACCTGGCGACGTGATTACATCCAGCTGGCCGATGCCCAGTCCGGCAGCAGCTTCCGCCTTTATTTCAATCTGCGCAATCTGGGCTTCAACTAGTCTTTGAACCAGTCTTTCTCTGGGCGGATTGGCAGCGCGGGCACATTTGGCTAGGAGGGGCCGGCTCAGGTGGGGTTAAGCCATGAATTGCAAATACCCGGCCCTGACAAAGGGCGCTTTTCCCTGCGCCACAGACAAGACAAGGTAACCCAAGTGATCGTGTTTGCGACCAAAATGCTGAAATATTCCACCACCGCACTCGGTGCTTTCATGCTTGCCGGCACTGCGCAGGCGCAGGGAGTACAGACGCTGGGGTCTGACGCTTTCAACCTGCCCGATGACATTTCCTTCATCGTGGAACCTGCCGATCCCAACATACGCCGCGCCACCGCGCGCGTTAACGGGTCCGTTATAACCGGCACCGATGTCGATCATCGTGTCGCCCTCATCCTCTCCGCGCAGGATACGCAGCTTCCCCCGGAAGAAGTGCAACGCCTGCGATTGCAGGTGCTGCGCAATCTGATCGACGAGACGTTGCAGGTGCAGGAAGCCGCTGCGCAGGATATGGCTGTGACCACTGAGGAAGTGGAGGCATCTTACGAGCGTTTCGCACAAGAGGGCCGCGGCATGAACAAGGTGGAGCTTGATGCCTACCTTGCATCCATCGGCTCCTCCCCCCGCTCCATCAAGCGGCAGATCCAGGGCGAGCTTGCCTGGGACCGCCTTCTGCAACGCAATGTGCAGCCCTTCGTCAATGTCTCCGAAGGCGAGGTGAGCGAGCTTTTCGAGAGGCTGCAGGCATCGCGTGGCACCACCGAATACCGGCTTGGCGAAATCTTCCTGTCGGCCAACAGTGCCAACAACGACCAGGTTCTGGCCAACGCCGCGCAAATCATAGAGCAGCTTCGTGCTGGTGGCAGCTTTGTCGCTTACGCCCGGCAGTATTCGCAGGCCTCCAGCGCTATCGTTGGCGGAGACCTTGGCTGGATTCGGCTGGAGCAGTTGCAGCAGCCGACGCTGGAAGCTGCCGCGCAGCAGATGACGCCCGGCCAACTGGTCGGTCCGCTGGAAATTCCCGGCGGTTATTCCATCCTGCTGATGATCGATCAGCGCCAGATCGGCATGGCCGACCCGCGCGATGCGCTACTCAGCCTGAAGCAGATCAGCATTGGTTTTCCCGAAGGCATATCCTCTGCCGAAGCGGAGGAGCGTGGCTCCACCTTCATTCAGGCCGTCGGCACGATGAGCGGTTGTGGCGATGCAAACCTGCGGGCAGCGGCGATTGGGGCAACCACCGTCGATAATGACGAGATTAGCGTGCGCCAGCTTCCCGAAGCATTGCAGAGCATCCTTCTTAACCTGAACATCGGCGAGACCACCCCGCCGTTCGGTGATTTGAGCGAAGGCATTCGCGTGCTGATGCTGTGTGGCCGTGATGATCCCGAAGACACTGCGGGGCCAAGCTCCGACCAGATCATGGCGCAATTGGAAGACGAGCGTGTGAACCGCCGCGCACAGCGCTATTTGCGGGATCTTCGCCGTGATGCGGTGATCGAATACGACTGATCGCGATGACGCAGCCCCTGCCGCTTGCCGTCACCATCGGCGACCCGGCAG
>JBASBA010000575.1:0-2345 GCA_049650885.1 Alteraurantiacibacter sp.
GTTCAGGATCGCCCGGACCTGCGCCCACCAGCCATACTTCACCTGATGCGATCATTTCACGGTCTCCACTTGCGGGAATTCAGCCTGCGCGAGCAACTGCGCCAGGATCGGCCGACAGGAACCGCAATTGGTGCCAGCGCGGGTGACCTCGCAAAGTCTGGGAAGCGTATCGGCGCCTTCGTCGATGGCGTTGTGCAAGGTCTTTTCGCCCACATCATGGCATACGCAGACAAGCTTGCCGCGATCGGGCTGCGGGGTTGCTGGCCTTCCTGCGAGCAGTTCCTCCACCTTGGCATCCGGCGCAGCAAATTGCCGCTCGATCCACGACCGCTCCGGCAGCGTTCCGCTGCGGGTAACGTAAAGCGCAGCCTCGAGCCCGCCAGCGGCGGCCGCCACTGTCATGCGGATCATGCCGCGTGCACGGTCCGACACTTCGCGCCGCAAACCAGGCGGCAGCAGGGCTTCGACATCGATGGTCCCATTCCCCGCCAGTTCGACGAGAAATCCACCGGCGATGGGCGCACTGGCCCAGTAACGACAGTCAGGGCGAATTTTCGTTCGCGAAAACAGCACCCCACGCCAATCCGGGCGATAGGCCTCGACCGTCACCGCCGTATTCTTGAAGCCGGGCTGGCCTGATACCGGATCGGTCGCGGCATGCACCAGCTGACCGGTGCGCCCGCCAGCAGAATTCTGGTCGGTAAAGTGCATGGGGACAAAGACCTGACCCTGCGCCTGGCCATCGCTGACAGCGACACGAAAGATACTATGACCCTGAGCGGACTTTACCCTGGCAAATCCGCCATCGACAATGCCAGACTTCTGCGCATCCGCGCCGCTGATTTCCAGCAGTGGTTCGCGACGGTGCTTGGAAAGGCTCGTACTGAGGCCGGTGCGCGTCATCGTGTGCCACTGGTCGCGGTAGCGCCCGGTATTGAGGATCAGATCGGAACGATCAGCGCCAGCGGCTTCGACAGGAATAATCCGGGCTCGGCCGCTATGTGTTGAGAAGCCATCTCTGAAGGGATGTGGACCGCCCCATTGGAAAGGCCCCATCGCGTCGTATTCGGCATCGGAGCAGTCAGCCTTATCCGTCAGGTCGAGCCGCTTGCCTGCGTCCGCGGAAAGTCGGGTCATCGCCGCATATTCGCGGAAGACAGACGCGGCACTGGCAAAGGAAAAGTGCTCGCCGTGCCCAAGCCGCGCGGCCACGTCGCAGATGATGCGCCAGTCCGACCGCGCTTCACCGGGGGCGGGGAAGAGGGCGCGCTGGCGCGAAATCATCCGTTCCGAATTGGTAACCGTTCCATCCTTTTCGCCCCATGCCAGGGCGGGCAGGCGGACATGCGCGTAGCCGCCGGTGTCGGTCTCTCCCATCACGTCGGAGACGATGACATTGGGGCATCTTGCAAGAGCCTCTCGCACGAAACCCGCATCGGGCATCGAAACCGCCGGATTAGTGGCCATCACCCACAGGAACCTGATCTTGCCGGAATGCACGGCCCGAAACAGGTCGACCGCTTTCAGACCCGGCCCGGAACAAAGGTTCGGTGCCTGCCAGAAGGTGCCGACCGCTTCTCTTTCCGCGTCGGCAAAGCCAAGGTGGCAGGCGAGCATGTTCGAAAGCCCGCCCACTTCGCGCCCGCCCATGGCGTTGGGCTGGCCGGTGATGCTGAAGGGCCCTGCTCCCAGCCGGTTGATACGACCGGTTGCGAGGTGGAAGTTGATGATTGCATTGCCCTTGTCGGTGCCGCAAACCGACTGGTTCGCGCCCTGGCTGAAGAGAGTCAGCGTGCGCGGTCGTTCCATCACGAGATCAACGAGTTTGGCAAAAAGGTGGGGCTCCACGCCATGATCGGGCGACAGATCTGCAAGGAAACCGTGGGGGACCTCGCACTGGTCGCGCAGGAAGGCGGCATGGATACCACCTCGCTTGGCCACTTCATCGAGCAGCGCGTTGAACAATGCGACATCGCCATCTGGCGCAACCGGGATGTGCAGGTCTGCCATGGCGGCGGTCTCGGTTCGACGCGGATCGATCACCACCAGCCTGGCGCCGCGCCGTTCGCGCAATTTCTCAATCCGCTGCCAGATAACGGGGTGGCACCATGCCGTGTTCGATCCCACCAGGATCACCAGGTCGGCGCAGTCGATATCCTCGTAGGAACACGGCACGACGTCCTCACCGAAGGTCCGGTTATGGGCGGCAACGGCGCTGGCCATGCACAGACGTGAATTGGTATCGATATTGCCGGTGCCGACGAAGCCCTTGGCCAGCTTGTTCGCGACGTAGTAATCCTCGGTCAGCAACTGCCCCGAGACATAAAAGGCCACCGCATCGGGGC
>JBASBA010000576.1:0-2303 GCA_049650885.1 Alteraurantiacibacter sp.
GGCGCGGCCAAAATCGGCGGGCGCGTGGCTATGCCCGTGTCCGGAACCCTGTCCCGAACCGTGATCGTGCCCTTGCGAGTGAGAATGCCCTGCGCCCATTCACCCTACTCGTATACGCAATTGTCCAGCCCGTCACGCCTTACTGCACCAATGCGCGCCTCGATGGTGTTGCCATAACGCGCCGTGAAGCCGCCGGGATTTTTCGCCTCGCGGGTTTTGGGGGACGGAAGGATAGCGGCAATCCGGCTGGCCTCGTCTGCGGAAAGCCGCGCAGCGGAATGGCCGAAGTAGCGCTGCGAACCGCTTTCCACGCCATAGGTGCCCAGTCCTGTTTCCGCGATGTTGAGATAGACTTCCATGATTCGCCGCTTGTCCCACAGGTTCTCGATCAGGACGGTGAAGTAGGCTTCGAAACCTTTACGAAACCACCCGCCGCCCTGCCACAGGAACACGTTTTTCGCCGTCTGCTGACTGATGGTGGACGCGCCGCGCTGGTGTTCTCCGCGGGAGCGTTCTTCCAGCGCTTCCTCAATGGCTTCGCGGTCAAAACCGTCATGCTCGCAAAACTTGCCGTCCTCTGCCGCGATCACGGCGGACACCATGTTGCGATCGATCCGGCTCAGCGGCTCCCAGTCACGGGTCACGCTATGCTCGTCCATCAGCATGGTGGCGGTGTAGGTAACGGGGACGAAGCGAAACACGATCACCAGCCCTACGCTGATGATAACGAACCACAGAATCGTTTTTGCAAGGATGCCAAGGATTTTCAACGCCATGCAACGCCCCTACAGGATGGGTGCCGTCAGGCGAAGACACAAAAAAGGGGCGACGCCCAAAGGCACCGCCCCTTCCCTGGTGATAGTGTGCTCAGGCAGCGATGGGCATCAGCTTTTCGCTGGCGATGCGCTGCATGGCCTTTTGCAGCTTCTCGAAAGCGCGCACTTCGATCTGGCGGATGCGTTCGCGGCTTACGTCGTAAACCTGCGACAATTCTTCCAGCGTCTGCGGATTTTCCGTGAGGCGGCGTTCGGTCAGGATGTGCTGCTCCCGCTCGTTGAGGGCGTCCATCGCCTCCACCAGCATCTCGCGGCGCACATCTGCCTCTTCCGCGTCGGCAACAATGGTATCCTGCAACGGACGATCATCCGTCAGCCAGTCCATCCATTCACCGCCGCCCTCTTCGCCATTGCGCATCGGCGTGTTGAGCGAGCCGTCGCCGCCCATCATCATCCGGCGGTTCATGTTGACCACTTCCTGCTCCGGCACGCCAAGATCGGTGGCGATCTTGTTCACGTCCTGGGGTGACAGGTCGGAGTCTTCATAAGCCTCCAGCTGCTTTTTCATCCGGCGCAGGTTGAAGAACAGCTTCTTCTGCGCAGCGGTGGTACCCATCTTGACGAGTGACCAGCTGCGCAGGATGAATTCCTGAATGCTGGCCTTGATCCACCACATGGCATAGGTGGCAAGGCGGAAACCACGATCGGCCTCGAACTTCTTCACGCCCTGCATCAGGCCCACATTGCCTTCGGAAATCAGATCCGAAACCGGCAGGCCATAGCCGCGATAACCCATGGCAATCTTGGCCACCAGACGCAGGTGGCTTTGAACCAGCTGCGCGGCGGCATCGGGATCTTCATGCTCTTCAAAACGCTTTGCGAGCATGTATTCCTGCTCTGGCGTCAGCACGGGAAACTTCTTGATTTCCGACAGGTAGCGGTTGAGCCCTTGCTCGCCGCCCAGTGCCGGAACTGATGATCTAACTTTACTCACTATGTCCCAAACCTTTCTTTGTCGTCGACCGCTGATATCGGGCCCCTGATGGGCACCCGGTCTTAGTGGTCACATTGGGTGCAACTCTTGCTATAGCGCACCATCGGTCAAATTAGGGTGCAATTCATCGATTTAAATGACCGGTTTCATCGATCAGTTCCCTCATGTCGTGCGGAATCTCGCTGGAAAACGACAGTCGGTTACCTGTGACGGGATGAATGAAGCCGAGTCGCGCCGCGTGCAGCGCTTGTCTGCTGAAATCCAGGGCCTTGAGAATCGGCCTGAGGGGGGCTGGAGCCCGTCCGTACACAGGGTCTCCTAATAGCGCATGGCCAATTGACGCAAGGTGAACCCGGACCTGGTGAGTTCGCCCTGTTTCCAGCCTGCATTCGATCAGGCTGCAATGGTCCAGCCTTTCCAAGGTCTTGTAGTGCGTAATGGCATGTTTGCCGCGCGAGGAATCATCGTCCAGAACAGCCATTTTCTTGCGGTCACGATCAGAGCGGCCAAGCCGGGCGTTTACGGTGCCCGAC
>JBASBA010000577.1:0-5969 GCA_049650885.1 Alteraurantiacibacter sp.
GGGCTACCCTGTCTGACTTCATCGATGTGCCGGACGTTTATCCCGCTGGCAGGCTGGACCGCGATAGCGAAGGGCTGCTCCTCCTTACCGATAATGGCAAGCTGCAGGCGCGCATCGCGGACCCGAAGTTCAAGCTGCCGAAGACGTATCTGGTGCAGGTTGAGGGCGAACCTGACGATGCTGCCATCCAGCAACTGGCGAAAGGCGTGGATCTGAATGACGGCCTCACCCGGCCCGGCAAGGCCGAGGCAATCGCCGATCCGCAACTATGGCCGCGCGATCCCCCCGTCCGGTTCCGCAAGACGGTGACTGACTGCTGGTTACGCCTCACTATCAGCGAAGGGCGCAACCGGCAGGTACGCCGCATGACCGCCGCCGTGGGCTTCCCCACGCTTCGCATCGTGCGCTGGAGTGTGGGCGATTGGACTCTCGACGGTTTGGAACCGGGCAAGTGGCGTTTGGCCTAGCCTTGACGATGGACGGCCAGCGCGCCGGATGACATAAGCTGAAGTTAAGAGAGGAGAGCCGGATACTTTTTAAGGAGCGCTCTTTCGTGCCAGTTTCAAATTCATCAGTTTCCGAGCCAAAGGTTATTGCGGTAGTCAGCCAGAAGGGTGGCTCCGGCAAGACCACGCTTGCCCTGCACCTCGCCACTATTGCCGTGCAAAAGAAGATGACGACCTGCGTAATCGACACCGACCCGCAGGCCACCGCCGCAGCATGGGGAGACTGGCGCGGCGATTTTCTTCCTGCCGTTGTCACCAGCCCTCCGGCCCGCCTTGGCCGCACGATCGAGAACGCGCGCAAGGAAGGCGTTGCGATGATCGTGATCGACACCCCGCCCCATGCAGAGGCCGCAATGCGCGAGGCGATCAAGGCCGCCGATCTGGTGTTGATCCCCACGCGGCCCCGCGCCTTTGATCTGCACGCGCTGGAGGGGATTGCCGACATGGTCAGCCAAAGCGGAACGCCAGCCCATGTCGTGCTGAACGGCGTGCCTGCCCGCGCCACGAGGATGCTGGAGGACGCAAAAGCCACCGTGATGGAATTGGGACTGGAAACATGCCCCGTGACATTCGGAGAGCGCGCCGACTTTACCCGCTCGTCTTCCAGCGGAGAAGTGGCGAGCGAAGTGGATGCAAACGGCAAGGCCGCTGATGAGGTGAAGGCGCTGTGGTCCTGGGTGAAGAAGGCCATGCGCTAGCGGGACCCAAGCGATTCCGAACCCATTGTTCAGACCTGCCAGTCAGGACAACTGCCCTTGTGGTGGAGAAAGGCTTTTTACGCGGCTTTTCGGGTGGCGAATTCAGGCTCTCGCGCCTATGTGGTCGCCATGAAGATTGCCATAGCATCCGATCACGCCGCGCTCGATATGAAATCAGAATTGCGCGAATGGCTTATTGAACAAGGCCATGAGGTGGCCGATCTTGGGCCGGACACTGCCGACTCGGTCGATTATCCTGATTACGGATACAAGATCGCTGGCGTCGTTGCCGATGGCACGGTGCAGTTCGGCGTGGCCCTGTGCGGCTCCGGTCTGGGCATCTCGATGGCTGCCAATCGCAACCCTGCCGTGCGCTGCGCGATGGTGTCGGAGCCGCTATCTGCATCTTTCGCGCGTTCGCATAATGATGCCAACATGATCGCCATGGGCGCCCGCATCATCGGCCCGGAAATGGCCAAAGCCTGTATTGAAGCCTTCCTGAAAACGGAGTTTGAAGGCGGACGGCACCAGCGCCGCGTCGACAAACTGTCCAACCCGTCCTGAAAGACCGCATAATGACCACTGCAACCCAGTCCGCCGCAAACGCCACCTGGCTTGATCGCTTCTGGAGCGATGATCTGGAGGATGCAGATCCCGAAGTCGCGGCCATCATCAATCGTGAACTTGGTCGCCAGCGCGACGGCATCGAGCTGATCGCCAGCGAGAATATCGCCAGCCCTGCCGTGCTGGAAGCCTGCGGCAGCGTGTTCACCAACAAATATGCCGAGGGCTATCCCGGTCGCCGCTATTACGGCGGCTGCGAATATGCCGACCAGATCGAAACGCTCGCCATAGAACGCGCCAAGCAATTGTTCGGCTGCGATTTTGCCAATGTGCAGCCCAATTCCGGCAGCCAGATGAACCAGGCGGTTTTTCTCGCCCTGCTCAATCCGGGTGACACTTTCATGGGGCTGGACCTCGCCAGTGGCGGGCACCTGACCCACGGCTCTCCCGTCAACATGAGCGGAAAGTGGTTCAACGTGGTGCCTTATGGCGTAAGCCGCGACGATAGCCGGATCGATATGGAGGAGGTGCGTCGCCTGGCGCATGAGCACAAGCCAAAGCTGATCATCAGCGGCGGCACGGCCTATCCCCGCACCTGGGATTTTGCGGAATTCCGCAAAATCGCCGATGAGGTGGGCGCCTATCTGCTGGCGGACATCTCGCATTTTTCCGGCCTCGTGGTTGGCGGGGCGCACCCCTCCCCCTTCCCTCATGCGCATGTTGTCACCAGCACCACGCACAAATCCCTGCGCGGCCCGCGTTCCGGCATCATCTTGTGGAATGACGAGGAACTTTCAAAGCCGTTGAACATGGCCGTGTTCCCCGGAATGCAGGGCGGACCGCTGATGCACACCATCGCCGGCAAGGCCGTGGCCTTCGGAGAGGCGCTGCGCCCCGAGTTTCACGTTTACGCCCAGTCGATCACCGAGAACGCCAAGGCACTGGCATCCAGCCTTTCCGAAGCGGGGATCAACATCGTGTCCGGCGGCACGGACAACCATTTGATGCTGGCCGATCTTACCGCCAAGGATGTGACCGGGAAGGCCGCAGAAAAGGGGCTGGATCGTGCTTTGATCACCTGCAACAAGAACGCTATCCCGTTTGAACCGCGTTCACCCTTCGTCACCAGCGGCGTACGACTTGGCACACCTGCCGGCACCACACGCGGCTTTGGCCCTGCGGAATTCCGCAGGATTGGCGCTTTGATGGCAGAAGTCATCGATGGCTTGGCCCGTAACGGCGATGATGGCGATGCGCAGACTGAAGAGCGTGTGCGCCGCGAAGTCGGTGAATTGTGCGCCGCCTTCCCAGTCTATCCAGGGAGATAATTCATGACCGATCCGAACAGGCCACCGAAAGACCCCATCGACAATCGTATCCTGGTGGATGCGGTGGACGAGGTGAAGGCGATGGGCAAGGAGGGGATGGACCACCCCTCGTCCAAGCCCGTGCTGACGGGTGCCGCCATCGGAGCGGTGGCCGGATGGGTATTGCCGGTTGTCGGCCCCATTGTGAGCGGCCTCGCCGGGGCTGGATACATGATTTACAAGCGGATCCGGCCCTGATCCATGCGCTGCCCCTTTTGCGCGTATGACGACAGCCAGGTAAAGGATTCGCGCCCCACCGAGGATAACACCGCAATCCGTCGTCGCCGCCAATGCGAGGGCTGCGGAGCGCGGTTCACGACATTCGAGCGGGTACAATTGCGCGATGTCACCGTGCTGAAATCCACCGGGGATGAATCGCCGCGCCGCGAAAGCTTCGATCGCTCGAAAATAGAGCAATCGGTTGCACTGGCGTGTCGCAAGCGCGGGATAGAACAGGAGCGTATCGACCAGCTCGTCTCCGGCATACAGCGGCAGGTGGAAACGGCCGGCGATAACGAAATTCCCTCTGCCCGCATTGGCGAAATGGTGATGGAGGGTCTGCGACAGCTGGATACGGTGGCGTATATCCGCTTCGCATCCGTCTATCGCGATTTCTCCGAAGCGCGGGATTTCGAGGAATTTGCCAGCACTGTGCAACAGGTCGCGCCAGATGACCAAGCCTGAGATCGCGCCCCCGGTCATCGTTCTTGTCCGTCCGCAACTGGGTGAGAATATTGGCAAGGCGGCGCGCGCCATGCTGAATTTCGGTTTTGCTGAAATGCGGCTGGTGGCCCCGCGCGATGGCTGGCCAAACCCATCAGCCGGTCCCGCTGCGGCAGGTGCCGATATTGTGCTGGAAAATGCGCAGGTTTACGACACCACGGCGCAGGCCGTGGCGGATTGCGCTCATGTCTATGCTACGACGGTGCGAAAACGTGGCGTGACCAAGCCTGTGCAAACGCCAGAGCAGGCAGCGCGCGATATTCCGCGTCAGCATGGGCGCAGTGCTGTACTGTTCGGCCCCGAACGATCGGGCCTCGCCATGGATGACGTCGATCTTGCCCGCAGTATCATTACCGTGCCAATCAATCCCGATTTTGGTTCACTCAACCTTGCGCAGGCCGTGATCCTGGTGGCTTATGAGCTTTCGAAGCAGGCTGATCTGGTGATGCCAACGCAGGAGGAGATACTGCCCCCTGCCTCGCAAGAGGAGCTGGACGGTCTTATTTCGCATCTGGAAGCCATGTTGGCACCCAACCGGTATTTCTTCCCCGCCGATCGCGCCGAAGCGACACGGCGCACATTGCGCGGTGTGTTGACCAAGCCAGGCTGGAACCACCTGGAAGTTCGCACTCTTCGGGGGGTTCTGTCCGCGCTTCAGCGAAAGCCACGGGCCGACGACTAAATATTACTGCCATTTCCTGCTCTCGATTGCTACGATCAAGTCAAAGAGGAGGCGAGAGCGTGAAATTCCATTTGATTGCAGCTTCGGTTTTACTGGCCGGCAGCACCGTTGCACTTGCTCAGGACGCGCCAGATAACAGGGTAACGCAGGCCAGCACTTCATCATCAACGCAATCCGAAGTCGAGGGCACCGAGGAAAGCGAAAACGGCGATGAGGTGGTTTGTCGACGCGAGCGTATAACCGGCTCGCTGACCCGCGTTCGCCGCACGTGCCTCACGCGGGATGAATGGGCACAGATAGAGGCGAACACGCGCGACGACATGATACGATCGGGTCGCAACGCCTCGGGAAGCCAGTGCATTCCCGACAATCCGGTTTCCGGACGCTGCTGAACACCATCGGCGGACTTGACTTCCCCGCCCGCGCAGTTACATGCGCGCCTTCGCTCAAATTGGCTCCGCATCCCGGTGAAGCGGTGGCCACGGCTGGCAACAGGTCAGACGGTGCGAAACCGGGTTAAAGCGTCACCGCTGGGGTGATGATTGCAAATTGAAGGAAGCATGTCATGTCGAAGCGCACCCGCGCCAAGCATAAACTCGACCGCCGGATGGGCGAAAACATCTGGGGTCGTCCTAATTCTCCGGTAAACAAGCGTTCTTACGGTCCCGGCCAGCACGGCCAGCGCCGCAAGGGCAAAGTGTCCGATTTCGGCTTGCAGCTTCGCGCCAAGCAGAAGCTGAAAGGCTATTACGGCGACGTTACCGAAAAGCAGTTCCACGGCACCTACAAGGATGCCACCCGCATGAAGGGTGACACCGGCCAGAACCTGATCGGCCTGCTGGAGCGCCGTCTGGACATGATCGTATACCGCGCCAAGTTCGCGCCCACGGTCTTTGCCGCACGCCAGATTGTCAGTCACGGCCACATCAAAGTGAACGGCGTGAAGTGCAACGTAGCATCGCGTCGCTGCGATGTTGGCGACGTAATCTCGCTGGGTGACAAGGCTAAGGAAATGGCCCTGATCATCGAAGCGCAGAGCCTGCCAGAGCGTGAAGTTCCTGAATATGTCGCAGCCGATGGCAACGATGCTGTCACCTTCAGCCGCGTACCAACGCTCGACGAGGTACCTTACCCGGTACAGATGGAGCCTAACCTGGTTGTCGAGTTCTACTCGCGCTAAGCATTACGCGATTTCAAAAACGCGGATTATCAGAAAATGGGGCGGTCCTTCGGGGCCGCCCTTTTTTGTTTCGGTTCAGACTGTTGGCGGGAACCCGATATGCGTTTGCGCGTCACTTTCGTTGATGACGCAATATCGTTTCATAACGCCGAACCGGGCCGGAAAATGGTATGATCGCCTGTCACAAGCGCAGCAGTTGGCCTGCCGGATCGGCGCGGGCTTTCTGGACTCCGCTGGAAATTTCATACC
>JBASBA010000578.1:0-1524 GCA_049650885.1 Alteraurantiacibacter sp.
GCATCGAGTATCGCCCGCGCCACCACATCGGGAGCATAGATCGGCTCGGGCAGGCGTGCCTGGAACCCGGTGGTGTTACGGGCATGCTGGGGAAACGGCGTGCCGATCGCGCTGGGCTGGATCAGCGTGACCGAAACCGGTTCATCGTTCATCTTGAGCTCGATCCGGAAAGAATCGGTAAAGCCCTTCACCGCATGCTTGGTTGCATTGTAGTACGCCAGGATCGGGCTCGGCAAATCCGAATTGACCGATCCGACATTGATCAGCGCGCCGCCACCAGACCGGTCCTTGAGATGGCGCACGGCAATCGTGGATCCATGCACCACGCCCCAGTAATTCGTCTCGAAAACCTTGCGGTGATCCTCCATCCTGAGATCCAGAACCTGCGCGTACACCCCGATCCCGGCATTGTTGACCCAGGTATCGAAGCCGCCGAACCGCGCGATCGTCTCGTCGGCAAGGCGTTGCACATCCTCTTCGCTGGCAACGTCGGTGACGACGTAATCCGCCGTTCCGCCCTTGCTGCGAATATCCGCGCAGGCCTGCTTCAACGCTTCTTCGTCACGCGCGGCGAGCATGACCCTGGCGCCCTTTTCGGCTGCCATCTGCGCAGTGCACAGGCCATGCCCGGATGATGCGCCGGTTATCACGATGACCTGCGTGGCGAGCGGCTTCAACTTTATCTGCTTTGCCATTGGCTTACTTTCGGAAAGTTCATCTGGAGATACCGGTCTACGGGTGTTGCCGGTGCAAGGTTCCGGCGCTTTGCGCACCCTGGGCATGCCTGCCGGCAAAGCGAGCCGCGCGCAGACACTCCAACCAACGGCGTTGCTGGTGCCGATCGGGTCTGCCAGGCGCCCGCATGAGCCCCTCGCTCGCACCAAATGACGGTTTTCAGGAGCGACATGCGCAGCATCATCCCGGCAAGTGCACTTGCCACCCTTTGTCCGCTGCTGTTCGCTTCCCCCGGGCTGGCACAGGAACGCAGCACCGTGCGGGACGATGAGCGAATCATCGTGTATGGTCGTGCGCTTGACGTCATCGGCGTGGCGCAGTCCGGCTCGCAGGGAACCGTCGGTTTCGCCGATTTCGAGGATGTGCCGATTTCGCGCACCGGCGAACTGGTGGAAAATGTCCCGGGGGTAATAGCCACCCAGCATTCGGGCAGCGGCAAGGCCAACCAGTATTTCCTGCGCGGCTTCAATCTCGATCACGGCACAGATTTCGCGGGCTTTGTCGACGGCGCGTCAATCAACATGCGCACGCACGGCCACGGACAAGGCTATCTCGACTTCAACTTCATAATTCCCGAAACGCTCGAGCGGATCGATTATCGCAAGGGGCCGTATTTCGCGGATGTCGGCGATTTTACCGCTGCCGGAACGGTCTCCTTCAACACGGCTGATGACCTCGCCCCCTTCGTCAAGCTGGAAGCGGGCGCATTCGGCTATCTGCGCGCCGTTGCCGGCGGCAGCGCGGATGTGGGATCGGGTGAACTGCTGCTCGCGGCAGACACCCAAATCT
>JBASBA010000579.1:0-3763 GCA_049650885.1 Alteraurantiacibacter sp.
CGCGGCCGAAGGCGGGAGCGGCGATCTGTTCTATACGATGAACAAGGAAGCCGCGGGCGACGACCTTGGCCTGACCCTGCAGAGCGGCTTCGTAACAAAGGCACTGCTGGGGCTGTTCGGCTCGGACAAATTTCGGCTCGCGGTCTCGGCCGATGGCAGTACCTTCTTCAACGGACTGACTGTCGACAACGCCAACGGCATCGTGGATCAGCCGCAGTTGCCGCGTTTCAAAGCCTATACCGACTTCGACAACTATGTCGGTGGCGGGACATGGACGAAGATCGCCCTCAACAACACCGATTATAACGATCAGGGCTGTTTCGACGCCGGGACCAACCTCTTCACCGCACCGGTCGACGGCACGTATCTCTTGGGCGCGACGCTGCTTTACAAGGTCAATTCCAGCACGACAGCCCGGATGCGCGGTCGGCTGGTTCTGAACGGTTCGACCGAAATCCGGGGATCGTTCGGCGAGAGCTCCGCCACCCACGTCTCGCTGGCCACCGCCATCTGGCTGCAGACCATGGTGCCGCTCACTGCGGGCGATACCGTCGAGTTGCAGGGGTATTTCCGGGTCGCGGATGGCTACTTCGCGGCCGATCACACGTCCTTCTGGGGCTGCAAGATCGGCTGAGAGGCCGTGACCAGCCGCCGTTTCGCAGGCGCTTGATGATCGATCATCGAAGGACATCACTATGACAGAACGTAACTCCCTCGTGCAGGAGGTTGGCGCGGCCTTGCGCGACCACGGCATCACCGCCGCCATCACCGCGCTGATCGGCGGCACCATCGCCCTGCTGGCCGCCGTCTCGCGCAGGGCGTTCACAAACGACGCGATGCTGGCCCGGCTGGACCGGGAACTCCTCGCCGAACGCGACCGCGTCGACCGCCAACGATCGGAGGACCGCAAGAGCGACGCCGACCGGCTCGAGCGGATCGAGACCGACATCCGCGCCATGCGGAACCTGATGTTCGAGGCGTTCCAGCGCGGCCGCAGCGACTGACCGACGACCAACCCTTCACCAACCCTGTCATCCGACCCGCCCCAGAGGCGGGTTTTGCATTTCTGGAGGACACTCATGCCAACCACGACCTATGCTCATTTCCGCGACGTGCCGAAGAGCGCCTGGCGCTGGCCCAGCTTTACCCCCGCCGAAATCGCCTGCCGCGGCACCGGTACGATCAAGATCAACACCGAGGCCATGGACAAGCTGCAATCCCTGCGCGACCGCCTTGGCAAGCCACTGATCGTGCGTTCAGGCTATCGCAGCCCTGCCCACAACCGCGCTGTCGGTGGGGCCCCGGCGTCCAGGCACATGCTGGGCACCGCGTTCGATATCGCCATGTCGAACCATGATCCGGCCAGTTTCGCAGAGGCCTCCCGCGCCGTGGGGTTCCTTGGCTTCGGCACCTATCCCCGCTCGGGCTTCATGCACATCGATCTCGGTCCCGCACGCTCCTAGGGCGAACCGTTCCCCGCACGCGCCACGCACTTTGTGGCGGAGGTGCCGCGCGCGCGCGAGGTTCTGGCCGACAGCCGCACCCTGAAAGGTGGCGGGGCGGCCGGGGTGGCGACCGTGGGTGCGGCAGGTGTCGAAGTGGCGCAGGATGTCCTCACCGAGACCCAATCCGCCATCCTGCCGCTGGTGCCCTATCTCGACACCCTGCGCTGGGTGTTCATCGCCGTGGCGCTGATCGGCATTGCCGTCGCCATCCATGCCCGGATTGACGACTGGAAACGGGGGCAAAGGTGATGGGCTTCATCACCACACTCATCGCCAGCGGCCCGGCGCGAAAGGCGCTGGGCCTGCTTGTGGCCACCACCACCATCGCCCTGTTCCTGATGAACCTGCGCCGCGCGGGCGAGCGCACCGGGCGTCTGGCGGAGCGCCTCTCAACATCGGAGAAGACCCATGAAATCCAGCGCCAGATGCTCGAGGCCGCCAGCCGTCGTCCTGCTGATCGCGATGCTCTCGCTCAGCGCTTGCGCGACGGACGTTTCTGACACACGCGCGCCATGTCCGGCCGTGGTGCCTTACAGCGCCACCGACCAGGCGCGCGCCGCAGCCGAAGTGGCTGCCCTGCCGGAGGTTGCGATCGTCGTGCGGATGCTGAGCGACTACGCTGTCTTGCGCGATCAGGCGCGGGCCTGCCGCTGACGATCGGGCCGGGATGATGTACCCAAGATATGAATAAGTATTGGCTGCGGGGTCAGGACTGGCCCATTTCATACGGCTCAAGGTCAGGCAGGTCAGCCTTGTACGGAACTGGTCGCACCGGCTGGGGCGAAGCTGACATTCATCGCGACCATCCGCAATGACCGCTCTTGCCAGCAGGTCAATGGTTGGACGCCGATTTTTTCAGAAGCCTGTTGGAGTCCGGCCCGATACTCAGCGGGCTCCGGTCACGCCTGAATGAAAGATCTGTGGCAGATCAGTAGTATCCCGATCAGGTTAATTATCAAGGTTTCTCACGGTGGGTAAGGCTGACACATTGTTAGGCCAAATTGTACCTTCCTGCAGTACTTACCTTCTCGATCTCGAAACCATCCTTTCGGTAGTCCTGAACCGGATCCTCGGGTTATTCTCTGTTTCGCCTTGGCTTTAACTGCTTTCTGCTCTTTGAGCCATATCGGATAAGTAGATGATGTTTCTGATTGAAGGATCCGCAGTAAAGGCGCGCTTAAATATCCTGTTTCCACCAATCCCTTTTGAGCCTGCCAGCTCCGGATTGCGTCACGAGTGCCATTCCCTATAATTCCATCGATACCTCTTGGGTCATACCCAGACAGAAAAAGCCGGGCTTGTATCTCACGTATCGTCTGTCGATCCATGCCCAGAGCCGCCTCGGTCGTCTCTGTGCCCGCTGATAGAGATGGCGGGGTGTCTCTGCCTTCCGTCAAATCTCCGGCGATTGCCCCCGGTGTGGTTTGCGCTTCTGAGGAGGTCAGTAGAGTGCCTGATTCTGGCGTAGGAAAAAAGTTGGGTAACGCTGCCACGGCATCGTTGATGCCAACAGGTTGTTCTACAGTCTTCGGAGGTGCAGGATTCAATGGAGCAGGAGCTGCGGGTGCCGCTGCCCGCCGCGTGGCGATACCGGTGTCGCGAGCATCGCGCAACGCGCCGTAGATTGCAGACAGGTCAAGCCCAAGAGGAGATCGACGCAACAGGATGTCCACCGCCAAGTCGCTTTCCGGATAATTCGCAATGAAGCGATCGAGTTCACGGCCGATATCGCGATAGGCGGCTATCTGTTCCGCTTCCGACAAAAGAGACGCTGCCTCGGCGCTCTGCTGGAGCGCCTCAAGAGCTGCTTCCGGCCCTTCCTCTGCAGCCGCGTCAAACGTCGAAATCAACAGGCATATGGCAACTGCGATACCGCGCCCTTTTCCTCGAGCGAGTGAACATACTGGCATTAAATTAACCCGCCGCTGCGAGACGGAATGTACACGTCACATCGACTTGACGCTGATCAACAGTCCATTGAAGTTTGCGCTCGCCAAGCATTCTGCCATCTTGAGTAATGGAAACTTGGAAATCTTGCGGAACAGCGGCAAACCTAGCATCATTATGGCGGCCACGCATGAGGATTGGAAACGATATAGCCTCGCCTATAAAGACGAGAGATGTGTCAATCCCACCGCTAAAATCAGCTCCGCGATCAATGTTCATCCCTGCGGTGACACCGTTTGAAGTAAATCCCTGAAAATTTATGGTAACTTGGGATGTCCGGTCGACTTTTTGCTCGTCATCGGAAAGGCACT
>JBASBA010000580.1:0-3353 GCA_049650885.1 Alteraurantiacibacter sp.
TCATATAGCAGCCGGGGGGCCTGTTGCCTCCCGGCTGCCAGGCAACAAAAAGGGCCGGGGAGCACATGCTCTACGGCCCTTTTTTTAAGCGGTAAGGTGGCGCTCTAGTGGCGTCCGAACAGTTTTGCGAAGAAGCCCTGCTCTTCCATTGGCAGGATCTTGCCATGCGACATCGCGCGATAGGTCGCATCTGAATAGGACCGTGGGCTGCTCCAGCTGTCGGGCCGGCTGCTGCGGAATATTCTGGCCATGTCCAACTCCTCAAAATTACTACGTTGACCTGCTTAACACTTGAAACGGTGAAGCGGTTCCCAAGTAGGATTAGTTGAGGCGCGGGTTGATGGGAATAGCATCGAAATGATTCGTCCCCAATTGATGCACCGGTCCGGTTTAACCCTTGGCAATTGCGAAAAATTTACTTTTCGCCTTTTTGCCTGGGGGCCAAACCGGCACGCTTTTCCACGCCGCACGAGCCGCCTGCCAAGAGCGGACAGCGCCGGAATTAGGCCGGATACGCGGCCTTGCGGAACAATGATCTGGGAAAATGGCAGGGGTGCACGGACTCGAACCGTGGGCCCTCGGTTTTGGAGACCGATGCTCTACCAACTGAGCTACACCCCTGCAGGAGATGGCGCCTCTATATCGAAGCCAGCGCGATGGCAAGACGCACAATCGAAAGCGACCAAATCAAACAAATTTGCTATGCGGCAGGTGATGCACGCACCCTCACCAAGACTGATTCCGCCCGAAGTGCTGTTGCTGGCCTATCGCAGCGGCATTTTTCCGATGGCCGATTCGCGCGAGGATGACGAGGTGTTCTGGGTGGAGCCGCAACGCCGCGCCATCCTTCCGCTGGATGGTTTTCACTGCTCACGCTCGCTGGCAAAGCTGCTGAAACAGGATCGCTACCGCGTGACGGTGGATGCCGATTTTGCAACCGTGGTGGAGGCCTGCGCAAAACCGCGGCCCGACCCCGACGAAGGCACAAGCGGAACCTGGATCAGCCATGCGATCGCCGCCAGCTATCGCAATCTCCACAGCGAAGGCCACGCCCATTCGGTGGAGTGCTGGCTGGACGATCAGCTTGTCGGCGGCCTGTACGGCGTTTCATTCGAGAGGGTTTTCTGCGGCGAAAGCATGTTCAGCCGCACGGACAATGCCAGCAAGGTGGCGCTGGCGTGGCTGGTTGCGCTCATGCGAAGGGCAGGCTTCCGGTTGCTGGATTGCCAGTTCATGACGGGCCACCTCGCCTCGCTTGGAGCGGTGGAAATCACGCGGGACGATTATCAGGACGCGCTGGCCACGGCCTGCGATGCGCAGCCGCTATACAGCCTGCCGCGCGCCCATGCCGCCTTGCTGCGTCAGGCTTCGTCTTCGGCTTCTTCTTCCTCGCCGGGAAAGCTCATCGCGCAGTCTTTCACCCAAACGTCGTAGATCGGGTGCTCCACCACGTTCAGGCTGGGCGAGTTCTTGAACAGCCAGCCGGAAAAGACGCGGTTGAACTGAACATCTTCGTCGGGGTCGCGCACATCATTCACGAAAACCTGCACGAAGGCACCAGTTTCCGCAGGGCTTTCCCACGGTGCGGTACGTTCGCAGGCAGACATGCGTACGATCACGTCATCCACCCGCCGCGATTCGCCGGGGCTCATCTCGATATCGCGTGAGATATTGTTGCGTTTATTGATCAGGCCCAGCGTTGCGACACGTTCTTCCATCGGGGTGCCGATGGCCTCGATATCGCCAAGGTCGGGCATCGGTTCGCTCACCAGATCTTCCGGCACTTCGGTGGACCGCGCCTCCGGCTCGGGCGCGGAATTGTCGCAAGCCCCAAGCCCGCCCGTCAGCACGAGAGCCGCGGCAACGGCCAGCCTCACGCGTCTGGCGTCCAGGCTTCGTAATCGCCGGTGGACGCCGCGCGTTTTCCGCCGCGTTCCAGCGCACCTGCAGGCAGATATCGCGTGTCGGTGCCGGTGGCGTTGGGCGTGTAATCCACTTCCCAAATCTTGGACGGGGCCAGATGGCTTTCCGGCAGCGCATCGTAGGAACCGTGCAGCCAGCCGTGCCATTCAGATGGCACGCGGCTGGCATCATTGGGGCCTTCGTACATCACCCAGCGGCGTTCACGCTGGCCATCTTTCACATTCTTGGAACGGAAATAGGTATTGCCCTGCGCATCGGTGCCCACTTGTTCACCATTGCGCGAAGACCATAGCGAGGTGCCGATGGTGGCACCGTCCCACCAGGTGAAGATTTTGCCAAGAAAACTCATGTCCGCGCCATTAGCGCGTCAAAAGCGGATCGCCAATAGGTTTGCAGCGATTGCATGGCCTCACCACTCGACAAGATCGCCGGGTTCTATACCCAGTTCTTCGGCCCGACCCCGGTTCAGTTCCAGAACGGCGATGGCGAGCCCTTCGGAGGCCACGCTGGTTTCATTATAGGGCACGCCATCGGCGATATTCAGGATGCGATTGTCGGGGCCGATGAAGATGATATCCAGCGGCAGCACGGTGTTGCGCATCCAGAAACCCAGGTTGTCCGGCGAATCATAGGGAAAGATCATCGCCTCGTTCTCGCCCATTTCGGTGCGGAACATCAGGCCGCGGCGCTGCGCCTCCAGCGTGTCGGCCAGTTCGGACATGAAGGTGAAGGTTTCAGCACCGCTGGTGACGGTCACCGGAATGACTGCCAGCCCGGATTCTGGATGGGTGGCAGGCGCGGCACTGGTAGGCTCGGGCACCTGGTCTGCGGCCTGCGGCGAACACGCAGCAAGCGCGCCTGCCACGATTGCCGCCAGAGCGCCCGTGAATTTGCCAGGCAGTTTGCGCGGATAAGTCATCAGTCCCAGTCTCCGGTTTCTTCGCGGGCCTCTTCGACCCATTGCGTCACGCTGTCTTCGTCCGCTGCATCCAGCACGGCGCGGACATGATCGAACGTGTGGCCTGCCCGCAGCATCGCGGCAATCTGTTTTTCGCGCCTGTCGCTGTCGTGCGGTGTTAGCGCAAACGGGCCGAACCTGCGTTTGCGGGCAAGGTGCATCGCCGCGTTGCGCGCATCATGCTCGGCAGGGGCCACATCTTCCGCCACGCTTTCACCGATACCCGCCTGCCCCAGCGCCTGCCTCACGCGCCGCCCGCCATATCCGCGCCGCAGCAGATCACCTGCCTTGGCGCGGGCATAGACCTCGTCGTCCACATAACCACGCTCGACATAGCGATTGACCATGGCCGGGATATCGGGCTCCTCCACCCCTTCTTCCCAGCCGCGCTCACGCAGTTTTCGCTGCAAATAGCGTTCCAGCTTGGCCGCGCTGGTGGCGAAACGCGCAACATAGGCAAGCGCCATCTCCT
>JBASBA010000581.1:0-2347 GCA_049650885.1 Alteraurantiacibacter sp.
GTGTCCGCCTGTTCACAGGCATGGTAACGCAGCCAGTCCTGTCTGACGGGAACGTGGCGCTGGACGTGCCTATCGTCCTTTCCGAACGGCGCGAACAGGCCGGACCTGCGCGCCGCGTGCAGGAGGCGACGACCGAGACCTTTTTCGCGGGCCAGCGCCTTGCCAACCGTAGCCCCATTGGCACGGTGGAAACGCTGGAAGGTGCCAAGGCCGATGCCGTGCAGGCATTCCACCAGCGTTGGTATCGGCCCGAAAACGCCACCGTCGTGCTGGTGGGCGATGCCGATGTGCGCGTGCTGGCCGATATCGTGGAAACAAATTTCGCCGATTGGGAAGGCGAGGGCTCTGTCGTTCCTGCGCCGGATTTTGGTGACCCTGTGGCCCCTGCCGGTGCCGATCCGGCCAACCCGGTGGGCGAGGTGAATGTTATCGTGGAGCCCGGCCAGACGCGCGCCGTGACTTTCGCGATCATGCGGCCCTGGGTGCAGGTGGTCGACAATCTTGAATACAATCGTCGCAACCTGCTTGTGCAGGTCGCCGGTGCGATCGTGAACCGCCGGCTGGAAACCAGTGCGCGGGCAGGTGGCAGTTTCCTTTCGGCCAATGTCGGCAGGTCCAAGATCAGCCGCACAGTGGACGGCACCTTCGTTTCGATCACGCCCATTGGCGAGAACTGGGAGGCGGCGCTTGCCGATGCACGCGGCGTGATTGCCGATGCACTTGCCCATCCGCCAAGCCAGGCCGAGATCGACCAGGCCGTTTCCCTGTTCGACGTAGCTTTCGTGGATCAGGTGGAGCAATCGCGCATCCAGGCAGGCTCGCAACTGGCCGACCAGATCGTGCAAGCCGTTGACATCCGCGAAGCCGTTGCCAGCCCGGAGACGTTTCTCCAGGTTTTCCGCTCTATCGCCGAACGCTTCACGCCCGAACAGGTGCTGGAGGCCACGCAGGAAATGTTCACCGGCGATGTAATCCGCGCCATCATGCTGACGCCCGATCCGCTGGGCGGCGAGGCAGCACAATTGCGTGCCGCGCTGCAATCGCCCGCAATTGCCAGCGCCGATGCGCGCAGCACGGGCGAGGCGATTGATTTTGCCGACCTGCCGCCCGTTGGCGAGGCCACCTTGCCGAGCCTGCGCGAACCGCTGGGCATTCTGGATGTGGAGCATCTGGAGTTCGCCAATGGCGTTCAGGCCCTGCTTTACAGCGGCGATAACGAGCCGGGGCGCGTGACCGTGCGGGTCCGCTTTGGCGCAGGCTGGCGCGGCTTCGAGGATGACGAGGCGGCCTATGCGCAACTCGCCCCGATGGCGCTGATCAATTCCGGTGTCGGGCCGCTGGACCAGAACGATCTGGATCGTGCCGCCGCGGGCAGCAAGCTGGGCTTCGATTTCGATATAGAGGACGGCGCCTTCGTGTTCGAAGGCCGCACCCGGCAGGAAGATCTTGCCGCGCAGCTTTATCTCTTCGCTGCGAAACTGCAGAACCCCGGCTGGGATCCGGCTCCCTTCGAACGGGCCAAGGCCAGCGTTCTGCTGGGCTATGATTCCTACAACCGCGATCCCAATGGCGTGTTGAACCGCGATCTGGACTGGCTGCTGCGCAATCGCGATCCGCGTTTCGTAACGCCCACGCCCGAACAGATGGAGGAGGCGACCGCCGAAGGCTTCCGCCGCACGTGGTCGCGCTTGCTGACGCAAGGCCCTGTGGAAGTGGCCGTGTTTGGCGATATCGACCGCGAAGCAACGGTAGAGGCATTGTCCCGCACATTTGGCGCGATTGATCCGCGCACGCCGTTAACGCCCGAAGTGGCCAGCCGGCCCCTGTCATTTCCGGAACCGGGCAGTGGCCCTGTCCGCCTGACGCACGAGGGTGACGACGATCAGGCCGCTGCTGTCATTGCGTGGCCCACTGCTGGCGGTTCCGCTGGCCTGGTGCAAAGCCGCAAGCTGGATCTGCTGGCCCAGATATTCTCGATCCGCCTGATGGACGGTCTGCGGGAGCGGGCTGGCGCGGCCTATTCGCCCTTCGTCACCTCCAGCTGGCCCCTGGATGTCGATACCGGCGGGCTGATTTTTGCGCTGGTGCAGATTGATCCATCGCTGGTGCCTGCCTTTTATGACGAGGCGGAAAGCATCGCTGCCGATCTTGCCGCGAATGGGCCGACGGCAGACGAACTGGCGCGCGTGGTGGAGCCTGTGCGCCTGCGGATAGAACGTGCATCCACCGGCCACACCTTCTGGCTGAACCAGTTGCAGGGCGCGGCGCAGGATCGCAACCGGGCGATATACCTGCAATCGCTTTACAGCGATTATGCCAACGCCACCCCGGCAGAGGTGCAGGCACT
>JBASBA010000582.1:0-6941 GCA_049650885.1 Alteraurantiacibacter sp.
GAGGCAATGTGATCCATCGCGGCGTCGAGATCGTCTACGACAGAAACCGAAAGGATGGCATCGAGGTATTCCGTGTCCCAATCTTCGGCTTTGGCCGGTTTTACCCGGTCATCCAGTTTTTGCGCACCAGCATCACCGCGCAACTCGCAGCCGGCATCGGCTATGGCGGCCATCACGCTGGAGCCTTCGGGGAAGTTTTCATCGATCAGCAGCGTCTCCATCGCGCCGCAGATGCCAGTGCGACGCATTTTCGCGTTCACGGCAATTTCCCGCGCCATGGCCGGATTGGCATCGGCATGGATATAGGTGTGGCAAATGCCATCGAGGTGAGCAAGCACCGGCACGCGCGCGTCCTGCTGGACGCGGGCAACCAGCCCCTTGCCCCCACGAGGCACTATCATGTCGATCAGCCCCGCAGCCTTCAGCATTGCGCCCACGGCTTCGCGGTCCTGCGTGGGCATGAGCTGGATAGCCTCTTCGGGAAGGCCAGCTTCCGCCAGCCCCTTCGCAAAAGCTGCATGAAGGGCGCGATTGGAATGGATCGCCTCGCTACCGCCGCGCAGCAATGCAGCGTTGCCTGATCGCAGGCAAAGTGCAGCGGCATCGGCAGTTACATTGGGGCGGCTCTCGTAGATAATACCGATCAGGCCGATGGGAATGCGAACCCGCTCCAGCCCGAAGCCTGACGGCGATTCGCGACTGTCGATCACTTCGCCAACAGGGTCGGGCAGGCCTGCAACGTTTTCAATCGCGCCGGCGATGGCGTCCAGCCGGTCCCCATCCAGCATGAGCCGATCCAGCAGGGCATCGGTGAGGCCGTTGGCTTCACCCGCCTTCATATCCCGGGAATTGGCTTCCAGAATTTCTGCCGCATCGGCGCGAATGGCCCTGGCGGCGGCGCGCAGACCCGCTGCTTTGTCAGCATCGGTAGCGCGGGCCAGCTTGCGCTGGGCGGAGCGTCCGGCCTTGGCCAGCTTCTCGATCAAGGTGGAATAGTCGGTCGTATTGTCTGTTTTATCAATCATGCAGGCGCCTTTAACATCCTGTCCCGCGCCTGTCAGGCCGATTCGGAAAAGATACCGACCAGTGAAATGCGAAAAGCCATCGGCATGTTGGTTCCCGAAGAAATAGATTTTTTTCGCTGCTGGAACGTTTCATCCCGCAATGGGTTCATCTCGCCCCAAAGGTTAATTTCGTCTCTCGACCTTCTGCGCTCAGTGGTTATGCCAAACAACATAATTTAAGCGGACTGACGGGGTCGTTTTGGAAAAACAATCAATCGGTAGCTACTTGCACCGCGTGCGTGGCTGGTTTCCAGAGCGTGAATTTTTCATGCGCTCGCAAGGCCAGGTGCGCTTTCTCACAATTACCACGCGGATGCAGATGGGTGTAGCAGGCACCGCCGCCGCCATCACCATGGCGTGGGTCGCATCCCTTGCAGTAATGGGCATCAGTCAGTGGCAGGCCAACGCAGAGCGCACATCCCTGATGCACCGCGAGGCTCAGGTAGCAACGGCAGAGGACCGCTTCTCGGCTTATTCCGACAATCTTGCTTCTACCGTTTCCGATCTTCAGGCGCGGCAGGACCTGCTGGATAGCATGGTGGAAATGCTGCCCGAAGATGTGATCGCCGATGCCGAGAACACGGTGACGGATTCCGCCGCCGAGAGCGAAGAGCTGATCAGCATGATCCGCGAAGTCTTTCCGGAGGCCGAGGGCCTCGCGCAAATGGAAGGACGCCAGCTGGCTTTCGCCGAACGCCTGACCCATTATGCCGATCGCCGTGCCGCACGCGCAGAAAATGCGATGCGTCAGCTTGGCCTTGATCCACGTGCTGTCCTGCGCGCGAATGAAGGCGCAATGGGTGGCCCGCTGGAAAGCCTCGCCCCTGAAGGTGACGGCGCGCTCGATCCCCGATTCGAGCGTCTCAGCCTCAGCCTTATACGGATGAGTGCGCTGGAGCGTGGACTTAACCAGATCCCGCAAGTCATGCCTGCCGATCTCAATTCCATTTCATCCGGCTTCGGCCCTCGCCGCGATCCTTTCCGTGGCACGGCAGCGATGCACCGCGGCCTTGATTTCCGGGCGCCACACGGCTCCCCCATAAATGCCGCCGCCGATGGCCGCGTATCCTACGTCGGCTGGAAATCGGGCTATGGCAAGGTGGTGGAAATCGATCATGGCGCAGGACTGGTGACACGATATGCCCACATGTCGCGCTTCAATTCCGAAGTCGGATCACGTGTGGATGCCGGCGATGTAATCGGCGCGATCGGCAGCACAGGCCGCTCCACCGGACCGCATCTGCATTTCGAAGTTCGTATCAACAACACCGCGGTAAACCCGCGCCCCTTCCTGGAGACAGCTCCCCATGTTCTCGAACAAGTCAGAGCAGAATTCGCCGCGGGCGATGGAGAAAACAATGGCTAATCCCGGCGGTACTTTCTCGGTTCTTGGAACCGACGTTACCATTCGCGGCGACGTTGAGGCGTCGGCAGACCTGCATGTCGATGGCAAGGTTGTCGGCAACATCGCCTGCGCCAGCCTGGTGCAGGGCGAAGGCAGCCGTATCGAAGGCGAGATCAAGGCCGAGACCGCCCGCCTTTCCGGCGAAGTGGAAGGCACGATTTCAGTGCGTAACCTGGTCGTTCTCAAGACGGCGCAGATCAACGGCGATGTCAGCTATGATACGCTTACCATCGAGCAGGGCGCGTCTGTCGAGGGCCGCTTCGCCCCGCTCAGCGCCAAGTCCGGACAGGCCGGAAAGCCTGCGGGCGATGCCAAGCAATCGGATGGCCAGCCCGGGCTAACGCTCGCAAGCTAAGACCTGAATAAGTTTGGGAGGGGACGGGGCGGTTCGCAAGGACCGCCCCTTTTCCTTTACAGGAAGGCTTCAGGCGCCCTGTTCAGGTGTGCCCTCGCCCTTTTCCTCAGCTGCGCGCTTGGCTTCCAGCCATGCTTCGGCCTCGGCTTCCTGTGCTGCACGCGCGGCAGCCTGTACCGATTCTTCACGCTCTCGGCGCAATTCGGCAATCAATTCCTGCTTGTCGTCACGCGGTGCTACGGTTTCTACAGGCTCCGCATCAGTTTCGGCACCTTCAACAGCTTCCGTAGGCGTAACGCGCTTGGCAGCCTTGGCCACGGCAGCATCCAGTTCGCGCTGCGAACAAAGGCCCAGCGTTACCGGATCCTTCGGCTGGATGTTGGAGATGTTCCAGTGGCTGCGCTCACGAATCGCGTTAATCGTGTTGCGTGTCGTGCCGATCAGTCGGCCAATCTGCGCATCGGACATTTCAGCGTGATTGCGCAGGATCCAGGCGATGCCATCGGGCTTGTCCTGCCGTTTTGAAACCGGCGTGTAACGCGGTCCCTTGGTGCGGCTGACATCGACAGGCGCCTTTTGCATCTTCAGTGCATAATCGGCGTCAGCCTGGCCACGCTCGATCTCGGTGTGGGTCAACTCCCCCGAATGCACAGGATCGCGGCCGGTATATTTGGCGCTTGCCAGATCATCCGCCATCGCCTGCACTTCAAGGATATGCAGACCGCAGAAATTGGCGATCTGGGTAAAGCTGAGCGCAGTATGATCCACCAGCCAACTGGCGGTGGCATGAGGCATCAGGGGCGTGGGCTGATTAGCCACAGCAATTCTCCAAACTGAAAATAAAAGGGCCGCCCCTTTCGGGACGGCCGTCACTGCATCATCATGTAGAGCGTTTGCGAGAGAACAGCAAGCATTTGGCACCAATGCCCGCTGCAATAGCCATATCGAACCCACTATTACCGATCAAAAAGCCATAATTGTTGCGTGCGCGATTTAACCAGGCGCAGGCTGCTGCCAACAGGCTTGGTCATCCGCTTTGTGGAGGATAGGCGCTAGGCACGAGAGAAACTGGTCTGTGCTCGCCTCCCATGTAAACGCGCGCCCAATCGCATGGCAGGTATCCCTATCCAGCCGGAGAGCCCCCGAAATCGCATCCTCGAGCTTGTCCGCCATGACGCCCGATTCGGGCTGCAACACATCGACGGGGCCGGGGACCGAATACGCGGCCACGGGTGTTCCGCATGCCAGCGCCTCGATCATCACCAGCCCGAAAGTATCGGTCTTGCTTGGAAAAACCAGAACGTCCGCCCCTGTGTAACACGCCGCCAGCGCATCGCCCGTAAGGGTGCCGAGGAAATGAGCTTCGGGAAAACGCGCCTTCAGTTTGCCCAGCGCGGGGCCATCGCCCACTACCACCTTCGTACCTGGATGATCGTTTTCCAGGAAAGCCTCGATATTCTTTTCTACCGCGACGCGCCCGACATACAGCTGGATCGGGCGCGGGAGATTGAAAAACAGGTCAGGCGGGGGATGGTAAGGGTGGAATGTCGCGATTGCCACGCCGCGGCTCCAATGGTGCAGGGGGCCGATCCCATGCTGTTGCAATTGCGCGGCGATAGTTCGGGTCGAAACCATGGTGCGGATTGCCGGAGCGTGAAACCGGCGGATCAGGGTCCAGAACCACCTGGGCGACACGCCGCAACGGCGCGCCACATATTCCGGAAATTGCGTGTGATATGCAGTGGTGAACGGAATATTCCGGCGCATGCAATAAGCTCTCGCCGCCCATCCCAGCGGACCTTCGGTAGCGATATGGATCGTATCGGGGCTGAATGTCTCCAATCGTTTTCCAACGCTGTGCGCCCCTGCCAGCGCGAGCCGAATTTCCGGATAGGATGGTGCGGGTATCGAACGGAAAAGGTCGGGGGAAATCACCTCGACCACATGACCGCGGCTTCTCAGTCCGGCGATTATCGCCACGAGTGTGCGAACGACCCCGTTCACCTGCGGATGCCAAGCGTCGGTTATCAGGGCGATCTTCATTGGTGAGCTTCCTTTACGCCGCGACCGGGGTAGGGTCTGTCAATTCCGCCTCGCCTGCTTTGCGCAAGGCGATTTCTTCCGGCCAATTGAGGATTTCCATGCTGCCATCGGCATGTTCCACCAGGGCATTGCACCCCTCTACCCAGTCGCCGTCATTCCAGTATTCGACACCGTCGATCATCCGATGTTCTGCCGTGTGGATGTGGCCGCACACCACACCGTCTACTCCGCGTTCCGCAGCGGCGCGCGCGACCACCTCTTCGTATTTGCCGATGAATTCGACGGCGTTCTTCACCTTGTGCTTTGCCATCCTGGAAAGGGACCAATAGGGCAGGCCCAGCGCCCTGCGACCTGCGTTCACCCAATTGTTCAGCCCCATCATGAAATGGTAAAGCGCGTCCCCCACGAAGGCGAGCCAGCGGTGCGACAGCATGACGACATCGAATTCGTCACCATGCAGCACCATCAGGCGGCGTCCGTCGGCGGTATCGTGAAAAGCTGCGCGGCGGATTTCGATGCCGCCGAAATTCAGGCCGGTAAACTGGCGAAACATCTCGTCATGATTGCCGGGGATATACACAATGCGCGTGCCGCGCTTCGCCCGTTTCAGTAAACGCCAGACGATATCGTTATGCGTAGCGGGCCAGTAGAACTTCTTCTTCAGCCGCCAGCCATCGATGATGTCGCCAACCAGATACAGGGTGTCAGAATCAACGCTGTCGAGGAAATCTATCAGAAGTTCCGCATTACAGCCCTTCGTCCCCAGATGGATATCCGAGATCCAGACGGTGCGGAACTTGCGGCGCCTTTCGGCAGATCGCTCCGGTATCGCGGGCCTGTGACTGCCGATATCCGGAAATGCCGATACCACCGGGCTATTTCCCAGTTCACCTTCGAGATAAGTGCCAAACATATCGTGCCGCGCCCCATCGCTGCCTGTTTGGGTAACAGTCTATAATCGCACGATATGACAGTCACATGAGGGTTCGCAGTCAGTTCCGCGACAGTGTGACACTTCCCGGTCAGCGAACGATGTAGGGCTGCTGCGCGATCCAGGGTGACGGCATGTTATAGGGCACAGTCACGAAAACCGCTTCGACATCGGCAATCGCGCCGTCCACGATCTTGAACATTTCCAGCAGCGCGAAACTGTGCGGGAAATGAAAGATCGAGTCGTGCGCGCTGCCGTCGGTCCAGGTTACCTCGGTCATCCTGCCGGAATGATCTATGAAACCGGCCGCTATCACCAACCCCTTTTGCTCGTCCACCAGCGGAAACCGGCGGTCGCGCAAACGGTCGTCGTATTTGTACTGGCCAAGGCGGAACTGGTCCGCTGTGCCCATCGCGGCAATGGGGTAGCCTTCGATCTCGACATTGGTCGTCTGGAGGCCGTTCTCGATACGGTCGCATTCGTCGCTGAAATGTGTGAACAGTTTGCCATCGTTCAATTGCAGCGTGTCGAAATAGCCATCGGCCAGGCTGATCATCCGCTCTCTGCCGATCCGGCGATCTTCCGGCACATCGGCCAGCAGTTTCTTGCGTGGGCGGCGCGCGGGATCATAGACCGGGAACGGGCCGAACTCGTGCGGGCGCGAAACAATCGCTTCGAGTTCGACGATCTTTTCATTTTCTAACCGCAGGCGCAGACACGCGACGGCAACATCCGGCCCTTCCTCGATATGGCCGAACCAGCATACCTGGCCGGTAGCGGGATCGGCAGCCTTCAGATCATAAGCATCCTGTACGCCGGTTACCGTGTTCCAGAGCCCATCACCCACCGCCAATTGGACGTTGTTCTCGGTAAATACGACGTGCCTTGCCCATTGGAGGCGCGAGGGATCACGCGCGGCCAGCGCCTGCAACGCCTTATCAGCATGCGCGCACAGATCTTCACGCGAAGTGACGGCATCAGGCATTGAGTTCGCCATCAGTTCGCCTGTCCCGCCACTTCCAGCACGATCTTGCCGATGTGATCGCCCGCTTCCATGCGCCGATGCGCGTCGGCTGCCTGCGCCAGCGGAAAGATCCGATCCATTGCCGGGCGCAGCGTACCTTCTTCGACAAAGGGCCACAC
>JBASBA010000583.1:0-6685 GCA_049650885.1 Alteraurantiacibacter sp.
GCCTTCGAACACGGCGCATTCATTCTCATCGAAAGCTTCTTCGATGATGGTCCTGGCGATCTTTGCCACGTTGGGGCACAGGTCGGTCAGCTTCACCATGCAGGTGTTGCCAGCCGCGATGGCCGCGGCCACCGGGCCAAGGCTAAGTCCGAGCGGGAAGTTCCACGGCCCCAGCACCAGGCAAACGCCGCGCGCTTCGGGCATGATCATGGCCTTGTCATCGGGGTTGTTGGTGGGCGTCACCTCTTCGGGCTTCATCCACTCTTCCAGATTGTCGATGTTGAGCTGGATATTGGCAACCACGTTCATCACTTCGGTTACGCGGATCTCGCCCTCTGGCTTGCGCGTATCCTTTAGCACGGCCGCAACGATATCGTCAGCATGGGCCTCAACGGCGGTTTTCAGCTTCGCAAGCTTGGCCTTGCGCGCGGCCGCGTTGCTTGCCTTCACATTCCACTGGTTCGCCTGCTGCGCTGCGAGCACGCGGGCAATGTCGGCGGAAAGATCGGCGGCGGTGGGTTGGTCAGTCATAGGATGTCCTCGGCGATGGCGAAGGGGAGCGGTATGTCCGGTAGATCGTGCGTCTACCGGACATTGTCAATCAGTCGCCCGAGAACGGATACTGCTTCAGCTAGCTCTTGGATTCATAGACCACATGACCCACGGCGGTGTTGCTGGCGGGCACGCGGTAGAAGCGGTGCTTTTCCTCCACGCCGTAACCAAGTGCGGCGCGCATGATCAGCCACATGATCATCTCGATACCTTCTGTCCCCGCTTCGCGCAGATATTCCAGGCGGGTGATGTATTTCAGTTCTTCAGGCTCATGCGACAGCAGGTCGAGGAAGCGGTTGTCGAATTCCTCGTTAATCAGGCCTGCACGGGTGCCCTGAAGCTGGTGGCTCATGCCGCCGGTGCCCCACACCTGCACGTTCAGGTCTTCGGGGAAGGTTTTCACCGCGTTACGAATGGCCTCGCCGATTTTCCAGCAGCGTTCGCCGGACGGGGTGGGGAACTGCGTGACGTTGACGGCCAGCGGTATAACCTTGCACGGCCATTCCTCCACATCGCCGAATACCAGGGACAGCGGCACTGTGCAGCCGTGATCCACGTCCATCTCGTTAATCAGGGTGATATCGAATTCGTCGATTACCAGCTGCTCTGCCACATGGGCGGCAAGATCGAGGTGGTTCTTCACAACCGGCACGGGGCGACGGCCCCAGCCTTCGTCGGCGCTTTCGAATTCCTCGGCAAAGCCCAGCGCGAAGGTGGGCACGATATCCAGCATCAGCGAGGATGCGTGATCATTGTAAACCAGGATCACCACGTCGGGCGTGTTGTCCTTGATCCACTCCTTGACGAATTCATAGCCTTCGAAAATGGGCTTCCAATAAGGCTCCTCGGTCTTGCCGAGATCGAATGCCGCGCCGATGGCGGGCACATGGCTGGTGGCGATACCGCCGGAAATACGTGCCATCAGTTCTTGTCCCTTATGGATCGCAGGCCCTTGGGCGAGCGTCCGCCCTCCAGCATCATTTTCGCATATTCCTCGGCGCTCATTCCGCTCATTGAGGAAACGGCCTTTTGCGCGCTCCATCCATCGGTGCTGGCGATCTTGACGAGGAAATACATAGTCCCGCCCAATTCCAGCAGGCGCGTAAGATCACGTTTCGACACAGCTTCTTTCTGCTCTGCCGTCATGCCATACCGATCAAGATAGGCAGGCTCGTCCGCCTTGAATTCCTTCCGGTTCTCCGGCTTCATCAGGCTCATGCAGAATTTGTGCAGGTGATAGGCCTGACGGCTTTCGCGTGCGCGAAACACCTTGGTGCCGGGAATATCGTCCAGCTCGTCTAGCGAATAAAGTCGGGTGCGGGGCATGATTGAAACCTAGCAGTGGTTGAACGAAGGGAAGTCAAAGCGAACGAAACGGTCGCTTCAAGATGTAGTGTCAGTCTGCCACAGGGCATTGAGCGCAGGCAGCAGGGAAGCGCGATGTTCGGCAGGGATGCGGGCGAACAACTCGTTTTCAAATTTTTCGATTACACGCAGCGCTGCGTCTTTCGCCTTGTGACCCTTTGCTGTCAGCGCAAGACCTTGCGATTTGCCGTCGATGGCGCGGCGCTGGATCAGGCCCGCCTCGTCAATCCGCTTTAGCAGGGGCACCATGTTGGCGCGCTGAATGTCCAGCCTTCGGCCAAGCGCGCTGGCGGTGATATCAGGGCTCTTGTCAATAATCAGCAGAACCGATGCCTCGGCCTGTCGCAGATCCAGATCTGCAAGACGCGCACTTAGTTCCGCGCCTGCCGCATTGGCGGCGCGTCGCAGGGAATAGCCGGGGTATCTGGCAAGGGGATCATCCATCGGCTGAGTCCTATAGCGAATGTTGTTGCATATAACAATATCGGAAACTACACCGTTCCCAGCACAAACCAGATGCCGGATGAGACGATCAATATGCTCCGGCACAAAAAGGAGAGCATTCATGGCCAAAGGTCCATCGCAGCCCGATCCCCGTCCACAAGAAGAAACCGTCAAGTACGAAGTGATTGACGGTGTTGCCTGGGTATCGCTGAACCGCCCCGATAAACGCAACTGCCAGAGCCCCAAGCTGAACCGTCAGATGATGGTGGTGCTGGACGAGCTGGAATTTCGTGACGACGTGCAGGTTCTTGTCCTGACGGGCGAGGGTGATGCATGGTCTGCCGGTATGGACCTGCTGGAATATTTCCGCCACGCCGAGCAGGAAGGCCTGCACAAGGTTCGGCAGCATCAGCGTGAAGCCTACGCCTGGTGGGAGCGCCTGCGCTGGTATGAAAAAGCCACTGTCGGCATGATCAACGGCTGGTGCTTTGGCGGTGCCTACGGCCCGCTGTTCGGCTGCGATATCGCCATCGCCGGTGAAAGCGCGCAGTTCGGCCTTTCCGAAATCAACTGGGCTATCCTGCCCGGTGGCGGCGCATCCAAGGTTGCAGCCGACCTGATGCCGTACCGCAAGGCAATGTACCACGCGATGATGGGCGAAAACCTCACTGGAAAGCAGGCCGAGGCGCAGGGCCTCGTCACCGAGTGCGTGCCTGACGACCAGTTGAAATCGCGCGTCACCGAAGTGGCGGACAAGCTGAAGAAGAAGGACAGCCAGGCCCTTCGCGCCACGAAGTGGGCGATGCGCCGTGTCATGGAAATGACCTATGACAATGCCGAGGATTACCTGATCCGTACGCAGGAAGCGCTGAATGATTTCGGCGGCTGGGAAACCCGTAAGGAAGCCACCAAGCAGTTCCTCGACGAGAAGACCTTCAAGCCAGGCCTTGGCGCTTTCGACAAGACGAAAATGTCCAAGGACTGACACGCACTGCCTTTCCCGATATGGGAGGGGTGAAAGCAAGGGTGGGTCTGCGCCGCAAGACCCACCCTGCCGCGTTCCTGTTTGCCTGCGGCTATACAAGTCTCGCCAACCTCCCCGTGCGCGGGATGGAGTGATGGAGTTCCCCTATGACGACACGCCGCTTCACCAATGCTCAGATAGATCGCCTGTTGCGCCCGAAATCGGTGGCCGTGGTAGGTGCTTCGGATCGTCATGGCGCACTTGGCTGCACCTTGCTGAACAATCTTGTGCAGTATGAATTTGATGGCGATGTCTATCCGGTAAATCCAAAGCGGGACGAGTTGCAGGGCCTGAAGGTCTGTAAATCGGTGAATGAGTTGCCGCAGGGCGTTGATTGCGCGGTGCTGGCTATCCCCCGACCCTTCGTGGTCGAGACTGTCCGAGACCTGGCCGCCAATGGTTGCGGTGCGGTGGTGATTTATGCCGCCGGTTTCTCCGAAGCGGGAGAAGAGGGCGCGAAGGACCAAGCTGAGCTTGCGCGTATTTCCGAAGAGTACGGCATGATTATCGAGGGGCCAAATTGCCTCGGCTGCACCAATTACGTGGAGCGTATTCCGCTCACCTTCGTGGAAACGAACATGATGACCCCGCCCGCAGGCAAGCGCGCCGTGGGTATCGCCAGCCAGTCTGGCGCGCTGGCCGCCGTATTGGCCACCACGCTGCATCCACGCGGCTGCTATGTCTCCACCTCGGTATCCACGGGTAACGAAGCCGCATCGGGCGTGGAAGATTACGTAGAGTGGCTGGTGGACGATCCTGCCACCCACGTCATCGCCATGTATGTAGAGAACCTGCGCCGCCCGCAGGCCTTCATTGCCGCGGCCCGCCGTGCACGTGAAGCTGGCAAACCCATCGTGATGCTGCATCCGGGCAAAAGCGACAAGGCGCAGGAAAGCGCCGCAACGCATACCGGCGCAATGGCAGGCGACTACGCGTTGATGAAGGCAAAGCTGACCCGCGAAGGCATCATCTTTGCTGATACGCTGGAGGAGCTGGCCGATATCGCAAACATTGCCGTGACTTGCGCAAGCCTGCCCGGCGCGAACCTGGCGGTGCTGGGTGAAAGCGGCGCGCTACGCGGTCTGGCCTTCGATCTGGCGCAGGATGTCGGCCTGGATCTGGTGGACCTCAACGATGAGAACAGCCCGGAAATCCGCGCCGTGCTGCCAGATTTCGTGCCGGTCTCCAATCCCACGGATATCACCGCAATCGGTTTGTCCGAACCGCATATCTACACCGATCTGCTGACAGCCCTGCTGGAAGACGACCGTATCGGAAGCGTGGTGGCTTCGATCATCCAGTCCGATCCGATCACCAGCGAAATCAAGTTTCCCGCGATCCAGAAGGTGCTGGATGGGCGCGATTTGGGCAAACCGCTGGTATTTGCAGGTGTCGATGAAGGCGCGAATGTGCCGCAGCATTACATCGACGGCCTGGCCGAGGTGGGCATTCCCTATTTCCGTTCCACAGAACGCGCCTATCGCGCCATCGCGCGTCTGGCGGACCTCGCCAAGCGCGATCTGGAAGATCATTCCGGTGAACCGCTGGCTATCCCGGGTCTGAAAAGCGAAACGGGTATAATTCCTGAATACCGCGCCAAGGATCTGCTGCGGCCGCTGGGCGTGCCTTTCCCGGAAAGCACCTTTGCTGCCACTGCGCAGGAAGCAGCTGCCGCCGCCGATGCCCTGGGTTATCCCGTGGTGATGAAGGCGCAGGCTGCGGCTTTGGGGCACAAGAGCGATGCCGGCGGGGTCATTCTGAACCTGAAATCCGGCGATGACGTGCGTGAGGCGTTTGACCGGATGCATGGTAATGTGGCGAACTACGATGCCAACATTTCGCTGGACGGTGTTCTGGTTGAAAAGATGGGCACCATGGGTGTCGAGATGATCGTGGGAGCAAAGCACGATCCGCAATGGGGAGCGGTGGTCCTTGCCGGGTTCGGCGGAGTGACTGCGGAAATCCTGAAGGACGTGAAGCTGTTTACGCCCGATCTGAGTGTCGAGCAGGTCAAAAAGGGTTTGCTTGCGCTGAAACAGGCGCCGCTCCTCACCGGATGGCGTGGATCACCCGCGCTCGATGTCGATGCGCTGGCGCAGATGATTGTCACAATGGGCCGGATCATGACGGGCAACCCTTCGATCCGGGAGGTCGATCTTAACCCGGTGATCGTCTACCCGCAGGGAGGCGGAGTAATCGCGCTGGATGCACTGATGCTGGTGGACTGAGATTCAGAAGCCTGACTGGCTGCGCTGGGCTCGCGTATAATCGATTCTGATCCGCACCCAGGTTCCAACCTGGTAATCGCCGCCAAGGCGCGGTGGACGCACCTGGAATTGCCACGCTGCGGCCTGCACTGCGCGGGCGATGCCGGAATTTTTCGGGTATTCATCAAGAACCGCACATTCCTCCACCCGCCAATTGGGCGCGGTTTTGCACGCGATCAGACCCCAGCCGGGGCCGGAGGCGGCGGAGAGATAGCCGGATAACTGATCCGGGCTAGGCTCACGATACCATCTGGCTGCATACAGGGGCGATCCGTCCGGTGCAGTGCCAACGCGCTCGCTATCGGGCCCGCGGGCGGAGCCTGTGTCGGCAGGACCGATGTCGCGATCAGAGCGAACCACGGCGCCGATGCTCGTCCTGGGGCTGGGTGTGGGCTGCGGTTCAGGTCTGGCAGGTGGTGGCGGATCGGGGCGTGCCGGTCGTACGGGCACTCTATCAGGCAGGGGGATCAGTGCGGGCATAGCGGGTTCCAGAGGGCTGGGCCGCGGTTCGAAGGTCTGTTCTGGCTGGGCTTCCGCCGCCTCCGGCTGCTCTTCCGGTTCCGCGCTCTCGCGTTTAGCAGGGTTCGGGGGATCGGAAACGTCGAACGTGCTGATACTGGCGGCTGGCGGCTGCGTTTCTTCCTGGCCGAAACCCAAGGACAGCAACAGCAGGATAATCAGCAGTTCGATCGCGATGGCCAGCGCGAAGCCGACGCCACGTCGCGATACTCCGTCAGGAAGTACGCCGTGTAATCCGCGCCACGCACTCCAGCGGTTCTTGTTGTCGTTGCGGGGGAGGATGGGCAGGTGTTCCCGAATTCGGCGGATGGCGGTCTTTAGGCCGCTGGCGATGAACACTCACTGTCAGCCGGCCGGCACAAATTCAACAGCCCACAGCGCACAAATAAAAAGGGCCAGGATTTCTCCCGGCCCTTTCATATGCGTAGAAGCGTAGTCGCTTACATGCCCGAACCCGGACCGTAAGTGATTTCCACCCGACGGTTCTGCAACTCGCGAACACCATCGGCAGTAG
>JBASBA010000584.1:0-1660 GCA_049650885.1 Alteraurantiacibacter sp.
ACTTCAGCACGCCACGTCCACTCGCCAATGCCGATGGCTTCATTCGTTACCGGGCCCGGGAAAAGGACTGCACTGCCTGCGGGCTCAAGCAGCGGTGCACGCCGAAAATGGCAGCTCGCAAAATCATGCGTTCGGTCCACGAAGGGGCACGCGACATGGCGCGGGATATCGCCACAACCGACGCCTATCTCGTCTCAAGGCGCCAGCGAAAGAAAGTCGAAATGCTCTTCGCGCACCTCAAACGAATATTGAAGCTGGATCGCTTGCGTCTGCGCGGTCCGAACGGAGCAAAAGACGAGTTCCACCTCGCTGCCGCAGCCCAGAACCTCCGCAAGATGGCCAAGATGATCCCAGCACCGGCGATCAGGCTGGCATGAGCGGGATCCAATCCCGCTTGCCCGCTGTCCGGAGCGATACCCCTCCCGCGACAGCAGCGACTTTTTCAACAGAATAGACCCTATTCTGTTGAAAAAGTCCTGCTTGCAGTAGGGGCGAAGTCCTGATTCAGTTGTCCGGAGGCAATTGGAGACGGTCTGATGATGGGCGAGCGAACGGCAATGCAGGAGGCGCTGTTTTATAGCTTTCGCATTGAGGATCATGTCCCATCAGATCATCTGCTGCGGTCGATTGACCGGTTCGTCGATCTGGCGGGCATCCGCGAATATCTGAAGCCGTTCTATAGTGCGGTGGGACGTCCTTCGATCGATCCCGAGCTGATGATCCGGATGCTGATTATCGGTTACTGCATGGGCATCCGTTCGGAGCGGCGGCTATGCGAAGAGGTGCATCTCAACCTCGCCTATCGCTGGTTCTGCCGGCTCGATCTCGATGGTGTGGTCCCTGACCATTCAACCTTCTCAAAGAACCGCCACGGACGCTTTCGCGACAGCGATCTGCTGCGCAAGCTGTTCGAGATGACGGTCGAGCGCTGCATGGCAGAAGGCCTGGTGGGTGCAGAAGGCTTCGCGGTCGATGCCAGTTTGATCCGTGCCGACGTTCACCGCCAGCGTTCTGTAACAGGCGAAGAAGGGCTGCCCCCTGAAGCAGCGGGGCGTGCGGTTGCCGAATATCTCGAAATGCTTGACGATGCTGCCTTCGGCGGCTCCACGCCGGTGACACCCAAGCGGATCAATCTCACCGATCCTGCGGCGCGATGGACGGCGGCAACGCGCGATGCGGCGTTCTATTCCTACAGCACCAACTATCTGATCGACCTTGATCATGCGGTCATCGTCGATGTCGAAGCAACGACCTCGGTTCGCCAGGCCGAAGTTACAGCCCAGCGCCGGATGATCGAGCGAACGCAGGAGCGCTTCGGCCTTTGGCCCGAGCGGCTTGTGGCGGATACGGCTTATGGGTCCGCGCCCAACCTCGCCTGGCTGGTCGAGGGCAAAGGCATCGAGCCGCATATTCCGGTGTTCGACAAATCCGCCCGGAACGACGACACCTTCGCGCGGTCTTCATTCACCTTCGACCATGAAGACGACAGCTATATCTGCCCTGACGACCACCGGCTTCGTCCGTCGAACCGGAACTTCAGCACGCCACGTCCACTCGCCAATGCCGATGGCTTCATTCGTTACCGGGCCCGGGAAAAGGACTGCACTGCCTGCGGGCTCAAGCAGCGGTGCACGCCGAAAATGGCAGCTCGCAAAATCAT
>JBASBA010000585.1:0-1725 GCA_049650885.1 Alteraurantiacibacter sp.
GACAAGGCCCAGCACCACACTCTTGCCCTTGGGCAAGAAGCGCAATGGAGAGAAATCGCCCGAGCGCGCGTCATCATATTCAAGGAAAAAGGCGTCCAGCTCGCATTCGTTGAACATCACTTCGGCAACAGGGTCATAGCCGCCTTCCGCTGCCCAGCTGGAGCGGAAGTTGCCACGGCACAGGTGCATTGTGCGCACCATGTCGGATGGGGCTCCGGCAAAGCTGGCGTTGATCAGCTTGGCATAGTCGTGAGTAATGGAATCGGGGTCCATACCGCGGTTCTTCGCGTCTTCACGATGTCCGGTATCGCACAGATAGGCGAGATTGGTGTCGTCGAACTGCACATAGCGGCACCCTGCTCCGGCAAGGTCGGCAAGCTCCTCGGCATAGGCCTTGGCCACATCGTCGTAGAAGCCCTGCATGTCGGGATAGGCTTCTTCGGGAATGCCGGCACGGCCTGCGCGGAAATGCAGCATGGTGGGGCTTGGGATGGCGACCTTGGCAGTTGCGCCCGGCGCACTCACCTGACTGGCAAGAAATTCATAATCGGCCCGCTGGATCGGCTTTTCGTGGCGCACCTTGCCGGTGATGATCATCTTGGGCGGGGCGAAATGCACATCCTTGCCCTGATCGTTCTTGAACGCCTTCTTGATCCCGCCGGTTTCCTCCACGCCAGAAAGTTGCAGCAGGAAATCGGTGTGGAAGAACTTGCGACGGTATTCGCCATCGGTGATCGCCATCAGGCCAAGGCTTTCCTGCCATTTGACCAGCTCGGCGATGCCCGCGTCTTCGGCTTCGCGAAGGGCAGCGGCGTCGATTTCTCCGGCAGCGTGCGCATCGCGTGCCTCGATCACCGATTTGGGACGCAGGAACGAACCGACGTGGTCCGCACGTGAGGGTAGTTTGAAAGTCATGGGTATTCCTGTCGTGGCTAATAGCAAATTTGCAAAGCCAGGGTTATGACGCGGGCTCGCGCTCGACTGACAACGAAGCCATAGGCGCGCGCGCCGCGCTTGCGCAATATCATTTTGCGTTGCACCTTCAAAAGGCACGCTTGACGCCGCGGATGACAATTCTAACGATAGTTATGATCGCGCAAGCCCTGAAGGGGAGTCGCAAGAAAGTGCTTTGGGAGAAGCGAAGATGCATTTCGGCAAGTGGGCAGCATCCGCAGGCATGGGCCTTGCCCTGGCAAGTTGCCAGACGACGGAGACGGCGAATAACAACGGTAATGCGGCGGCAGTGCCCGCCACGGTCGGCTCTGTCGACGGGGCAGACCTGCTTTCAGCGGCAGACAACAATGCGAATTGGCTAACCTATGGCCGCGACTATGCAGAGCAGCGATTCAGCCCGCTATCCGCCGTAAATGCAGGAAACGTCGGCCAGCTGGGTCTTGCCTGGTATGCCGATATGGATACTGCGCGCGGGCAGGAGGCGACTCCCCTCGTAATAGACGGGCAGATGTTCATCACTACCGCCTGGAGCAAGGTGAAGGCGTATGATGCCACCACCGGTGCGCCCTTGTGGGAATATGATCCGCAGGTGCCCGGCGCGACAGCGGTGAAGGCGTGCTGCGACGTGGTGAATCGCGGTGTTGCTGCATGGGGTGACATGCTGTTTCTGGGCACGCTGGACGGACGGCTGGTGGCACTTGACCGCGCGACGGGGAACGAGGTCTGGTCGAAAGTCACGGTAGACCAGTCCAGGGCCTACACCATTACCGG
>JBASBA010000586.1:0-2595 GCA_049650885.1 Alteraurantiacibacter sp.
CGGTCGTTGCGAGCCCGCTCATGCCTCCACCTCTTCGGCCTCGATGCGAACTTCGATCGCGCCGCCCACCATCTCGATGAAGATGTTGCGCTCGGGCGGAATGAGCCAGTTAAGCCGTGCGACCGCCTCGCGGAACTGCCCGCAGATGGCTGCGTCCTCGCCGAGCAGGATTTCGGTAGCGAGCTTCTGGGCATCGTTCTCGAACCGTTCGTGCTGGGTGTCCCATGAATCGCACTCGCTGTCGTCGCTTGAGCAGAAGCACGCATCGTCCAGAAGGAGGACAAGCACATCGGGCGTCAGCTTGTCCGATTTCGTCCAGGCACTTTTGACATTGTCGATAACGCTGTACCACATATCGCTGTCCTCGATGAGTGCGACGTCGGTGGCGAAGCTATGTTCGTCGACGCGCCCATCATGCGTCGTCACACAATGCAACGTGATACTGTCGGCCTCGACATGCTCCTCCAAAGCCGGATCACAGGTTCCTTCGTATATCCGGTAAGTCCGTTCACCAGTTTTGACCTCGAAATGTGCGGCCGACACCTCGGGCAAGGCATCGTACCATTCGTAGCCTTCGTAGAACCTATGCTGTTCAACGAGACGATCAGCGAAGGGATCTCCTTCGATCGCGCGTGCGAAGGGCTGTGCCAGCTGCGCTTCGAAATCCGGACCGCGAATAAGGGGACCGCTTGCTGCATCGATGGTTTCGCCAACTTCGCCGCCATGCTCATCGGCGACGTTCGGCCGCCATTGGTAGAGCAGCGGTTGCGCTTCCGGCAGATCGACACCCAGGTCGCGCGCGCGAAGCCAGTCGGAATAGGAGAGCGAATGTGTATCGCATTCTGCGATCGCTTCAAAGATCGTGCGTGCGCACGCTTCCTTCAACGCATCGAGCGCCTCATTCTCGACGAACTCCTTTCGTGCCGGCAGCACCAGGTTGAGATCCGGCGTGTTCGCGATATCCAGCTTCGCGTAGAACTCAGTTCCCTGAAACGTCTCCTTGATCTCGCACAGCGTCTTTTTGACAGTCAGGCCATGGAAATTGACGGTTTTGGCCTTTGACCACGGCCTGCCGGTGAAGACGCCGATCCGGCTTCCGCGCCATTCGCCGATGAACTTCGCCCCTTCGAGAAAATCGGCCTGCTTCGTTAGAACGCCGTTTAGCGTGACGGGCAGCGGATAGTGCGCCGCAGCTTCCTCCACTGCCTTGGCGACGATTGCCGGACCTCCGAGCGGAAGATGGACGGTTATGGTGGTTCCGACCGGTCGGCTCTCGTCGACCACCGGTATATCGGCCTCTCCTATCCATTCGTTCTCACGGATATTGGCGGACCAGCCTATTGGTTGATCGGCCGCGCACGAGGTGACCGTCACGTCTTTCCCGGTAAGGCTGAATACGCCCATGCCGGCAGGGTCTTCGCGTGCCGCGATCGCACTGTTCCATCCTGAATCGCCCAGAGCGAGCATCCGCGCTGGATCGGCTACGCCCGTTCCATCGTCGGCGATGGTGAGGTAAATGCCGGTATCGGCTTTCGTGTGTGATATTACGACAGCAGTCGCGCCCGCCCGGCGGGCGTTCTGCAGCAGTTCGTTGACGATATCGTCGATGCTGCCGTTGAACAGGCGCGTGACCTTGGTGATGGTGTCTGCGCTGACGGTTGGGCGAATGGTTGCAAGGTACATGAGCTGTCTCCTGATTTACTGGTTCACAGCACCTTCCTTCCCCCTCTCCTTTCTGATCGGCCTTGTTCGGTTTGAAAATCACGGTCGCGCCTCCTGTTGGTCTGGTCGCGGCACCGTCCATTCATAATCGGGAAGTTCGTCTAGGATGGGACCGTCGCGGTCCCACATGATCCATTCGCAATTCTCGCGTTTCGCAACATGGATGGCCGACCTCATCTCAAGGGGAACCCCTTCGGCCTTGGTGATCGCGATGCCGTCGCAGACATACATGAACCAGCCACAGTCCGCTTTCTCGAAGCAGGACCATGGGCATACCGGCATCCATTCCTGCGCTGTAACGAAAGTCATATGTGCGGTACTCAGGACCAGAAGCTTGGCGACCTCGAGAGCGTTTGTGCGAGTAGGTGGCGATGGTTCGATCATCGTTCGGTCCAATCTTTTAATGACGCGCTTGATGCAGCTCGCTGAAACGAGCGCGGATAGCGTCAGCGGTGGGGAAAGCGTTATCGAGCGCAAGTTCGCGGATAATATGTGCGCGGGCTTCCGCAATCAGACCCGCTTCAGCGGTGTCGGGCACGCGGGGGGGCCAGCCCCGCCTAAATCGCAGGTCGGACGGCATTCGGCCTTCCAGCTTTCGGCGTTGTTCGCAGAATCGCTTTGCATGGGGCAGCGCCCGAACCTGGGCATCGGTCAACAGATGCGGAGACACGTCCGCAAGCCATCGGCCCGGTTGAAAAGAAAACCCGCTTGCGATTTCGAGGTCCACGATCCGGCGATAGGCCGGGACGTTTGCTTCGCAGCGGCTCGACATTTCGAGATTGTGCAGGCTTGTCAGCACGCAATAGGAGCAGCTGAGGCGCGTTGCATCATAGCGCGTATAGGCATCGTGCAGCGGAAAATGCTGTTCCCGAT
>JBASBA010000587.1:0-7198 GCA_049650885.1 Alteraurantiacibacter sp.
TTCCTGAAAAGGCCGGATTGCTAATTCCATGTTGCGAGTGCTAAGGTGCGCAGTAACAAAAGCTGGGAAACCGCAACATGGCTGACAAGAACTCTTCTGACGGTGATCCCGTCATCATCAAGAAATACGCCAACCGGCGTTTGTATAACACGCAGTCCTCCAGCTACATTACACTGGACGATCTGGCACGAATGGTTCGCACCGGCGTGGATTTCAAGGTTCTGGATGCCAAGTCCGGTAATGAGATTACCCACGCAATCCTGACGCAGATCATCATGGAAGAGGAGACCCATGGCGAGCAAATGCTGCCGGTCAGCTTCCTGCGCGATCTGATCTCGATGTATGGCAATTCGATGCAGTCCATGATGCCATCGTACCTTGAGGCGACGATGGACAATTTCCGCACAAATCAGGCCAAGTTGCGTGAAGCGTTCCAACCCAGCATCGGGTCCGGCGCGTTCTCCAAAATCGCAGAGCAGAACATGGCCATGTTCGAAGCGGCTGCCGGCGCTTTCATTCCCGGCAGCAACGGCGGTGTGGATGCCACGCCGGAGAAGCCCTCTTCCAAGCCAGATGATATCGATGCGCTGAAAGCGCAGATGGCAGAAATGCAAAGCAAGCTGGACCAGCTGGGCAAATAGATCAGCCGATAAGGTTGAAGCAGGGTCTCGACATGGGCTGCATGCAGCGTCATGGGATCAAGCTTGTCTGTCTGATCCACGGAAAGTTTGCCCATGTCTGCCATTCGCCATGCCCTTAACACCCGGCGTGAAGATGATTTTGCCGCCTGGTATCAGGAGGTTATCTCCGCTGCCGACATGGCCGAAGACTCGGGTGTGCGCGGCTGCATGGTGATCAAGCCGTGGGGTTACGGCATCTGGGAGCGCATGCAGCGCCTGCTGGATGACAGGATCAAGGCCGCAGGCGTTCAGAACGCCTACTTCCCGCTGTTGATTCCGCTCAAGAATTTCGAGCGTGAGGCAGAGCACGTCGATGGCTTTGCCAAGGAAATGGCGGTTGTTACGCAACACCGTCTGATCGCCGACGGGGAAGGGGGCCTGATACCCGATCCTGAGGCGAAGCTGGAAGAACCATTGGTGGTTCGCCCCACTTCTGAAACGATCATCGGCGATGCCATGAGCCGCTGGGTGCAAAGCTGGCGCGATTTGCCGCTTCGCATAAATCAGTGGGCCAATGTGGTGCGTTGGGAAATGCGCACGCGCATGTTTCTGCGCACCAGTGAATTCCTGTGGCAGGAGGGCCATTCTGCGCACTCCTCCCAAGAAGAAGCGAAGGCCGAAACGATGATGGCGCTGGAAATGTACCGCGCCTTTGCCGAGGAGGATGCCGCCCTGCCGGTTATCGCGGGCGAAAAGCCTGAGAACGAACGTTTTCCCGGTGCTGTGGAAACATGGTCGATCGAGGCGATGATGCAGGATGGCAAGGCGCTGCAGGCGGGCACCAGCCATTATCTGGGCACCAATTTCGCCCACGCCGCGAACATTCGTTACCAGAACCAGGAAGGCCGCGAGACGCTGTGCCACACCGTCAGCTGGGGCATGTCCACGCGCATGGTGGGCGGCCTTATCATGACGCATGGCGATGATGACGGTCTGCGCGTGCCGCCCGCGCTTGCACCGTTCCAGGTGGTTATCCTGCCCATGCTGCGCGATAAGCCGGAAGACGCAGCACTGCTGGATTATTGCGAGGGGGTGCGCTCTGCCATCGCCGGACAGGGCGCCTTTGGCGAGCCTGTTCGCGTGCTGCTGGACAAGCGCCCCGGCAAGGCTGCGACAAAGCGTTGGGACTGGGTGCGCAAGGGCGCTCCGCTGGTTTTGGAAGTCGGCAGCCGCGACATGGAGAACGGCGTCGTCAGCATGCTGCGCCGCGATGCGCTGTGGAACATGGAAACAGGCAAGCCCGCCTTCCAGAACCCTGATCGCGATCTGTGCGCGCAAACCGTGCCGACAATTCTCTCCGACATCCAGAACAGCCTGTTGGTGGAAGCGCGGGAGCGGCGTGATGCCAACATCCGCAGCGATATTACCGATATGAATGCGTTGGCGCAGCATTTCAACCGAGAGGCGAAATATCCCGGCTGGGTCGAAGTGCAATGGGCCAAGCCGACGGGTGACGATCTGGCAAGGGTTGTCGAGACGTTGAAGGGCCTGCGCCTGACGCTGCGCAATATTCCGCTGAACGCGCCGCCCGCCGATGGCACCTGCATCTTTACAGGAGAGCAGGCCGTCGAACGGGTATACGTGGCCCGGGCCTATTAATCTCGGCAATTCGGCTATTCGCCAAAGCTACGCTCCAGCCTGACGTGGTTGGCTGCGGCAAGGTCAACGAAATTGGCCGGCTGCACATTGGGGCTGAGCCAACAGGTCGGAGGAACCATTGTGATTTCGCGGGAAACCGCATAGCGTACATCGTTGCAAGGGCGACTTGCCAAGATCCCGATATTGAACGAGTTTTCTGTCACATGCGTATTAGCTCCCTCACCATCCCGATTACCGCTGCGCTTGTGTGCAGCGTTGCTGCGCCCGCGCTGGCTCACGACTCGACCAGAGCCCCTGCGGCACCTGTCTCGGCAGAGCGGTTGCAGGCCGATGTCGAGACGATGGTGTCTTTCGGAACGCGCCACACGCTGTCCAGCCTGAACGATCCGGAGCGCGGCATCGGCCCGGCGCTGGATTGGGGCAGGGACGAATTCGAGAAAACGAGCGCGGATTGCGGCGATTGCCTTGAAGTCAGTTTTGTAGAACGCGAGATGAGCGGGCGGCGCATTCCCGAACCTGTCCTGATCCGCAACGCAATCGCTATCCAGCGCGGCAGCGAACGGCCGAACGAGGTCGTCATCATTCAGGGCCACATCGACAGCCGCGCCTCCGATGTGATGGACGCGACTAGCGAAGCGCCGGGCGCGAACGATAACGCCAGCGGCAGCGCGCTTGTGCTTGAGGCGGCGCGCGCACTGAGCAAGAATACATACCCAACCACCATCGTTTACGCCCTGCTGATGGGTGAGGAGCAAGGCCTCTACGGCGGCAACCTGCTCGCCGATTACGCGACTGAGCAGGGATGGACGGTGAAGGCTGTGCTCAACAATGATGTCGTCGGCGGCTCCTGCGGCTCTGACGGGGTGTGTGACGCGGAGCATGTGCGTGTATTTTCCGAAGGCGTGCGCGCCGATGCCAACGAGGAATGGCGCGGCCGCATTCGCAGCCTTGGCGGCGCAAACGACAGCCCCAGTCGCAATCTCTCCCGCTTCCTCGATACGCTGGCTGCGGGTGAGCCGACTGGCCTCGACGTAAGACAGACATGGCGCAGCGACCGTATGGGCCGCGGCGGCGATCACCTGCCCTTCCTCGATCGCGGCTATCCCGCGATCCGTTTCAGCGTGGCTATCGAGGATTATGAGCATCAGCATCAGGACGTGCGCGTGGAAGACAGCGTGACCTATGGCGATACGGTGGACGAGATGGATTTCAACTTCCTGGCCGACGTCACCCGTCTTAACGTGCGCGCCGCCGATGTGCTGGCCCGCACGCCCATGCCCCCTGTCGTGCAAAGCGACGGTATCGTTCGACCGGACGTATTGCTGGAGTGGGAGCCTGTGGCGGGCGCGGTTCGCTACAACATCTGGCGCCGCCGCACAGATGAAGTCGACTGGAGCATTCGCAGCACCTTGCGAGCAGATGCCGCGGCAGATCTCAATTCGATGGTGCTTGCGCCTGATCGCGGTGATGACTGGATATTCGGTGTCAGTTCCGTCGCCGCAGACGGTGCGGAAAGCCCCGTTTCCAGCGCGGTGCCCGGTGGACAATTCTATCCGCTACCCATCGACAGCGCAGAGTAACTCGACAGCGAGGGTTCCCGCCCCCATATGGCGGGGCACATGAACAAACCGAAAAACACCAAGAAGTTCGAAGGCCTGCCCAACAAGGATCAGGTCATGGAATTCATTCGCGGTTCCGACACCCGTGTCGGCAAGCGCGAGATCGCCAAGCATTTCCGTCTCAAGGGACAGGAAAAAATCGCGTTGAAAGCGCTGCTGAAGGACATGGCCGAAGAAGGCCTGATCGACGGCAAGTCCAGCGCCTATCATCGCATGGGCGGCGTGCCGCGTGTGACCGTGCTGAAAATTGTCGAGATTGACGATGGGGAGCCTGTCGGCGTCCCCGAAAGCTGGGACCCCGACGATGGCACCGCTCCGCCGCGCCTGCGCGTGATTGAAAAGAAGAAACAACCTGCGCTACGCACCGGTGACCGGATACTCGCCCGAACCGAAGAAAAGGGCAGCGGCTGGCTTGCCCACCCGATGAAGAAGCTGGCGGTGGCCGAAGACCAGATGCTGGGCGTCATAGAGATCGACGGCGGCGGCAAGGTATGGCTGGCCCCCGTGGACAAGCGTATCCGCAACTCTTTCTCCGTGTCCGACCGGGGAGAGGCTGAGGAAGGCCAGCTTGTCGTTGCCGAGCCAACCGGGCGCGGGCGCAATGCCAGCGTGAAGGTGACGGAGGTGCTGGGCGATCCGCTGGCGCCGCGCAGCTACAGCCTGATTGCCATTCACAAGTTCGGCATCCCCAACGTGTTCGCGCAAGAAGTGCTGGACGAAGCCGAGAAGGCTGCAAAGCTACCGCTGAGTGAGGATGACCGCGAAGACCTGCGCGACCTGCCCATCATCGCCATCGACCCTGCCGACGCGCGAGATCACGATGACGCCATTTGGGCCGAAAGCGATGGAGAGGGCGGCTTCCGCGCACTCGTCGCGATTGCCGATGTTTCCTACTACGTCCGGCCTGACAGCGCACTGGACAAGGAAGCGAGGAAGCGAGGCAACTCCGTTTATTTCCCGGACCGCGTTGTGCCGATGCTGCCCGAGGTATTGTCTGCCGATGTCTGCTCACTTCGCGAGGGCGAGGATCGTGCGGCAATGGCCTGCCACCTCACCATTGATGCAGATGGCAAGGTCACGAACTGGCGCTTCACCCGCGCAATCGTGCGCATCCATCAGGTTATCGCCTATGAGGATGCGCAGGCGCAAATCGACGAGGGCAAGGCTTCCGGCCCGATTAATGCGTTGTGGGCCTGCTGGAATTCGCTGGCATCAGCGCGCGAGGACCGCGACCCCCTCAACCTTGACCTGCCCGAAAGGCGCGTGGAACTGGGCGAGGATGGCAAGGTAAAAGGCATTGCCGTGCGTGAGCGGCTGGATGCGCACCGCGTGGTGGAAGATTTCATGATCGCGGCAAATGTTGCGGCGGCAAAAGCGCTGGAGAGCAAGGCCAGCCCGGTCGTTTATCGTGTGCACGAGCCGCCGACCCGCGAAAAACTGATCGCGCTGCGCGAATATTTCGAGAGTATAGGCAAGAATCTTGCGATGGGTCAGGTCATCACGCCCGGCCTGTTCAACCGCATGATCAAGGATGTGTCGGACGACACTGAAAAGGCGCTGGTGATGGAGGCCGTTCTGCGCAGCCAGACGCAGGCCTATTACGGGCCGAAGAACGCCGGACACTTCGGGCTGGCTCTTGGCTCCTACGCGCATTTCACATCCCCCATTCGTCGTTATGCAGACCTGCTGTTGCATCGCGCCCTTGTGGATGCATTCAAGCTGGAACAGCCAAAGCCGCAGGACCGTGCCATTCCGGCCCATTCCGGCCTGTCGGACCGTGACCAGGATGATCTTGGCAAGATCACCGAGGCGATCAGCATTACCGAGCGCCGCGCGATGGAGGCAGAGCGCGACACAGTGGATCGCTATGTCGCAGCATGGCTGTCTGGCCGGGTGGACGAGGTTTTTCCCACTCGCATCACCGGCGTGCAGAAGTTCGGCTTTTTCGCCACGATCGTGGGGCTGGGCGGTGATGGTCTGGTGCCCGTCAGCACACTGGGCCGCGAGTATTTCACCTATGACGAGAGCGCGCGATCGCTGGTGGGTGAGAACAGCGGCACCAGCTTCACCGTTGGGGACAAGCTGGAATTGCGTCTGGCGGAGGCGAACCCGCTTACGGGAGCGCTGAAGTTCGAGCTGCCTGAGGGCGAGGGCGGCCAGAAGGTGGAACCGCGCGGTAAGCGAACCGAGAAAAAGCCTCGCAACAGCGGTGCCGGCAGAAGCGGCGCGAACAAGGGCGGTCCGCGCAAGGATGCCAAGGGCAAGCATGCGGTTGGCAAGCGCGGGCGGCCAGGCAATATCCGGCATCAAGGCCGCAAGAAGAAGTAACGGAACAGGCACGCGGGGCGCGTCGTTGGTTGGGCAAAGGAGAATTACATGCTCAAGCCCGGAACGACCGCCCCCGACCTGGATCTGCCACTGACGATCGACGCGCGATTCGTGCTGTCGGACCAGACGCCCGCAAACTTTACCATGCTGGTTTTCTATCGCGGCAAGCATTGCCCGATCTGCAAAAACTATCTTGAGGAATTGGGAGGACGCCTGTCCGATTTTACGGATCGCGGTATCAATGTTTTCGCTATCAGCATGGATAGCGAGGAACGCGCGATGGTGTCTGACAGTGAATGGGAAACCCATGATCTGCCGCTAGCGCATGATCTGTCTGAACAGCAGGCGCGCGGATGGGGGCTTTATATCTCCGAAAAACGTGAAGGCAGCGAGGAGCCGGAGATGTTCAGCGAACCTGGCCTGTTCCTGCTGCGCCCCGATCGCTCGATCTTCTTCGCCGTAACGCAAAGCGCGCCGTTCACACGGCCGTCTCTGGATGAATTGCTTAAGGGAATCGATTTCGCGATCGACAAGGATTACCCCACGCGCGGCACCTTAACTTAGGGCGTCGATTTCTTCACTGGTGAGGCTGCCGGGCACGATGAATAACGGGCAATGGAGGCTGCCGACATGGGTGGAAAAGTGCGTGACCAGCGGCCCTGGCGCGCCCTCCGCTGCGGCACTCAGCACAAGAGCGGCGACTTCGGGGTGTTCCATCAAATATTCCGCCACCACGGTTTTGGCATCCCCGACGCGCACCGCGATCTGCGGCATTTTTCCTGACTCGTACATCAGTTCGCCGGCGGCGGAATTGGCCAGTACCTCTGCACGATCGCGCGCTTCCTCTTCAATGGTGGCCTGCACGCCGCCGAAAGCGTTGAAAGTCTGGCGCGGCACCAGCGCCAGCAGGTGGACCATGCCGCCCGTTTTCGCCGCACGGCGCGCCGCAAATCGCAGCGCCGTACGCGCTTC
>JBASBA010000588.1:0-4163 GCA_049650885.1 Alteraurantiacibacter sp.
GCTCTCTCATGGTCAAACCACTGAGGCTGGTTTCGTTCAGAAGTTTTAATGCCTCAGAAACAATCTGGCGTCTGTCAATTTGAGGTCTTTTGCGAGTCGGTTTGGTCATGGGACGCGTGTGTTGACAGAGTGAATTTATCTCGTCTATCGACATCCGCCTAACGTCGTTAGACTAAGCGACGATTCGGAGAGAATGATGAGATGGTGCGAAATGTTTCGCTCTTGCGTTTGCCGTCGTTGAGCAACTGCGCATCCCGGCGGTGTTTGCTTCTTCTATGACATTGGCGATTTCCACTGTTGCTGGCGCGGTCTCTGTTATTGCAGTCTCCGCGATCGGTTTGTGCGCTGGTGTGTTGCCACAGCGCTGTCAGATGGCATTTCATCGATAGAAATGCGGATCCTCCCTAGGCTGACCAGCACTCCTCTCCCCGCTGGTCAGCCACTTTTTTCAATACTCGGATGAGAGACAATGCATGGTAATTTCGCCCCTAGAAGTGCCAAAGTGTTCGGTAGGCGAAGGTCCTGTTTGGGACGAGCGACACCAGGCGCTATACTGGATCGATATCGTCGGTAGGAAGGTGTTCCGCCTGCTTCTTGCCAGCAGCGATGTTGCGCAGTGGAACGTCCCGGAAATGATCGGGTCGATGGCTATTCGACAGGACGGGAAATCCGCGCTGGTCGCGCTGGCGTCGGGCGTTCACACGCTCGATTTCACTACCGGTGAGTGTACTTTGCTGGCGACCAGATCGGACCTGAACGACCAAGTGCAATTGGCTGATGGCAAGGTTGATCGCCGCGGACGTTTCATCGTTGGTTCAAGCGACCGCAGCATGAAAGAGGGACGTGGCAAAATCTACGTGCTTGATCCTGGCGCGAACGAGCTCCGCGCCATCGATGATGGTGTCATCCTTGCCAACGGTCCATGCTGGTCCCCCGATGACCGTACGTTCTATCATGCCGACAGCGTGCGGCAGATGATCTTCGCCTACGATTACGACATCGAGACAGGTACGGTTTCGGGAAAACGCGAATTCGCCAATATAAAGAAATACGGCGGCATTCCCGATGGCGCAACGGTGGATGCCGAGGGGCATTTGTGGAGCGCGATCTGCGAAGCCGGTAAGCTTGTGCGTTTTTCGCCCGATGGGAATGTGGAACGGATTGTCGAATTTCCCCAAAAAACACCGGGTAGCCTGATGTTTGGCGGCCCCGAGCTGGACCGGTTGTTCGTTCCGACACTCAACCCTGCCGCCGTGTTTCCTGACCGCGAAGGACATCCGGACGATGGCCTGACTTTCGCAATCGACGGGATGGGCATCAAGGGCATCGCAGAACCCCGCTTTGGCGCCTGATCGTAATTCGCCTAACGGAGAGATTTTATGACAGATTTTAGTCCGGCTGCATGGCGAGCCTTTGCCGATGCCATCGGGAGCCAATGGGTTATGAACGGCGATAATGATCGTCGCGCGTATTCGGACCATTATGCAGAAGATGAAGCGGTTCACGCGCCATCGGGTGCGGTAGCTCCTTCCAGTGCGGAAGAAGTGCAGGCGATCATTCAGATCGCCAATGAATACAATGTCCCGCTGTGGCCGATCAGCCGCGGAAAGAACTTCGGCTATGGTGGCCCAGCGCCCGTGATGGCTGGCTCTGTCATACTTGACATGAGTCGCATGAAGGCGATCGAAGTGGATGAGGAGAACGGCACAGTGCTTGTCGAGCCGGGTGTCGGCTTCTTCGACCTTTACGATCACCTGCTGCAGAACAACATTCCTCTCTGGCTCTCGGTGCCCGGCAATAGCTGGGGCTCGGTGGCAGGAAATGCACTCGACCGCGGCGTCGGGTATACCAGCTACGGCGACCATGCGGCGCAGATATGCGGTCTGGAAGTTGTGCTGCCCGATGGCGATTTGGTGCGGACAGGTATGGGCGCCCTGACCGGCTCGCCTTCATGGAACCTGCATCACTATGGCTTCGGTCCGAGTTGGGATGGGATGTTCTGTCAGTCCAATTTCGGTGTGGTCACAAAGCTTGGCCTGTGGCTGATGCCCGAACCCGAAGCAGTGGCCGGCTATGATTACGAATTCGATAAGCCAGAGGATCTAGGTTGGGCGATCGATACGATCATGCCGCTGCGGCGATCTGGCGTTATCCGGCAGGCACCAAGTATCGGCAACTGGCTGCGGTCGGCAGCAGTAATGACGACCCGCGATGAATGGACTTCGGACAAGGGGCCGCTCGATGAAAGCGTGATCAGCGCTATTCGCAATCGCTTCAAGATCGGTTGGTGGAGCGTACAGATCCGCTTCTACGGCAGCGAAGAGATCGTCGATGCTTCCATGAAGGTTCTTGACAGTGCCTTTGCGGATAAGCCGATCCTTTCCAAGTTGCCCGCCAAATGGACGCGCGGAGATCCGCCTGAAGGCTCGCCGCTTACCGGCGTACCTGTGAGCTTCCCACTCGCCAACGCCAATTGGCACGGTGGGCGCGGGGGTCATAAGGGTTATTCGCCAGTGCTGCCTCCCCGGGGCGATCTGGCCATGGACCAGTTTCGCCGGACTTACGATCTCTATGAGAAATACGGTATGGACTACCACGCAAGTTTCGCCATGGGCGAACGCAGCCTCACCAACGTCAACCAAATTCTCTACAATAAGGATGATCCGGACATGATGGGCCGGGTGGATGGTATGTTTCGTGACCTCGTGAGCGATGCCAAGGCGCAAGGCTACGGCGAGTACCGGACCCATATCGATTATATGGATCTAGTCGCTGACACCTTTGACTTCAACGACCATGCGCTGCGTCGACTGAACGAGCGCCTGAAGGATGCGGTCGACCCCAAAGGTATCCTAGCCAATGGCAAGAGCGGCATTCGTTCGAAAGGAGCCCGAGCATGAAAAAGAAGTTCACTGCGTTCACGGCGATCGCAGCGGTTCTGTTTATAGCGGCGACCGCCAGTGCCCAAAGCGAAGCGGATCAAGGCGAAACCGGCCAGATCGAAAACGCATTTCGCGGCGTCATGCAGGACCGCTCGGCCTCCTCTTTTGATGAAGAATTGTATGTCGAGAAATGCAGCATGTGCCATCGGCAGATGGGTATGGGGACGGTGATCCTTGCCCGACGCATGGATCCGGCCAAGGCCATCTTGGAGAACCGAGAAAACCTGACGGCGCAGTTTATTACGATCACAGCAAGGCAGGGCATCGGCAATATGCCTCGTATTTCGGAAGCCGAAGTTACCGATGAACAAATGGAGCGGATTGCCCGTTACCTGGTCGAGGTAAGCGCGCCGGCGCAGGATGCACCTCAGTGAGCCCTCGCCTGACACGACGCCGCTTTGTCGGCACTTTTGCAACCGGGGCGGTGCTGGCAGGCTCGTCGGTTCCTGCTTTCGCGAAAGGCGGTACGCCAGGCCTGGGCTTGATCGATCCTTCATTGGGCGCCGTAGCCGAACTGGCCCTAAAAAATCGCTTTGCGAGCGGGGAAATCGTTGAGCTTGCGCCCGATCTCGTGCGCCAGTGGCGTGATGGATTATATAGCTGCTTGCGTCAGCATGGTGGTGCAATCGCCCTGTCGCGATGGTCCGGTGTGCAAGTTCTGGAAGGATTAGCGCGGGAAGCTGGCGGCAGGACGGATGTCCGCCGCTTCGGATCGGATGGGTTCGAGGTTCAGCTTGTGTTCCCGAGGTAGCCCTGATGATCCGCGAGGCTGCCCAATTCGTTCCCGCATCGGCCACGACGCCAATTCTTGATGCAATGCTGGTTTTAGCGGCAATGAACGAGCGAGCCGTGGCCGGCCAGTACGCCCTAACTTTCTTGTGAGCGCGGGCGGCCCTGACCTGGAGGCGAAGCTCGCCATCGTCGACGCGCGGCAGGAGATTGCCAACCTGCAGGCGCGCTATCTGCATTATGCCCAATCGCACGAATATGATCGCCTGCTGGCCCTGTTCGAATTTGCCGATCCGGAGGTTTTGGTGGAGATATCCAGCACCGGCGTATATATTGGCGAAGAGAAGATACGCGCCTTCTTTCTCGAATTTGTCAGGCCGTTGTTCACTTCTGCCGGATCGCTGCCGATCCACGTGCTCAATACGCAATGTATCGAAATCGCGCCCGGCGGCCTTGCCGCCACTGGCATGTGGCAGACGATCAGGTGCAATG
>JBASBA010000589.1:0-4302 GCA_049650885.1 Alteraurantiacibacter sp.
GCTATAACCTGCGCGCCGCACGTTGGCGAGCGAGGCCTCGGCTTCTCCACGGGTAGCGAAGGGCCCCGTTTGCACGCGATAATATCTGCCGGATCGGCTGATCGTGCCGCCCAGAGCATTTGCCGCGCGGCGGGCGTTATCCTGACTGGCAAACGCTGCTGCCTGAACGACCAGACCACCCTCTTTTGCTGAAACTGGCGCATCTTGCGCGGCCGGTTCGGCGACGGCGCTCTCCGGCGATGCAACCTGCGCTTGCGCCAGTGCCGGTGCGCTCTCGATAGCTGGCGGTAACGCTTCGCTGCTGGCGGCAGAAGATGCGTCGAGCGGCACAGCCTCTATCTTGCGCGGTGGCTCCGCACTGCTTGCCAGAGATGCAGAGCCATTTGCCGGCAGGCGTCGTTGCAGGACTGTGAGGAGTGATGAAGGCGTATCCATCCGCACAGGCGCTGCCTCGCCCGCGCGCAGCATCGCGCGTTGCATCTCTGGCGGATTGACGCGGCGTACGCGAACAGGTGTTTCCTCATTAGCGCCCAGCTGCGCCATCGCGGCGGGAGACAGGGCAACCAGATGATTGGTCTTCATCGGGCCGCGCCGCTCCAACCGCACCAGCACGGTGCGTCCGCTTTCCAGGGACGTCACCTCGACATAACTTGGCACGGGCAATGTGTGGTGGGAGCCTGAGTATCCCCGAAAGCCCGGATCAAGGGTGAGGTAGCCCACCTCGTCATAATTCAGCACATCGGCAGGTGTGTAGCCAGTCCCTGCGATCTCGTAGGGTTCACCCAACAGAATCGGATAATCCGCCTGCGGCCCGTTGGGAGGCATGCCATCAGCGACTGTGACATTTGCGCTGGGCACGGCACTGCAAGCTGCCAATCCGCAGGCAACAATAATGGTTACCAGCGCGCGCGCGCCGGATTGAATTTTCAAACTATCGGCTAATTTCATCTGCAAGCAATCCCACACTCATAGCGTAGTAATTCGAGCAGTTGTATTCGAGGATAACCTTATAATTCTGGGTTAAGAGGTAGCCAGGTTCTGCAGGGCCATCGGGTTCAAACAGCGATGCCATCACGTCATCTGCGATGGGTGCGCGTGGTTCGACACCCCTTGCGCGCCATTCACCAACGGTCATCCAGCGGCTGTGACGTTCATGAACGCGGGGGCAAACCGGTGAATTGACACGGTTCTCTATTCCAGACCGATCGGCGGAGTTGGGCACGAAGGCTCGCACAGCCCATGGCTCTCCCGTACGCCAGCCAGCATCGCGGAAGTAATTTGCGATTGAGTGCATCGTATCGACATCCGAATTCCAGATATCGCGATCACCATCACCATCACCATCCACGGCCAGGCGTAGGTAAACGCTGGGCAGGAACTGGCCATTGCCAAACGCGCCCGCCCAGCTGCCCACCAATTGCGAGCGGGCAACGCCCTGGTCTACCATTTTCAGCACGTCGATTAGTTCACGCTCGAACAGTGTTCTGCGGCGCCCGTCCCATGCTAGCGTAGCCAGCGAACGCGGCAGGTCGAAGCCGCCCATAACCTGGCCATAGGCAGTCTCATGTCCCCAGATCGCAATGACGATTTCAGCCGGAACGCCGTATTTGCGCTCCACCTCTGATCCAAGAGAGCGGACCTGCGAAAGCTTGCGAACCCCGCCATCGATCCGAGCCGAGGTGTTGTGGCGATTGAGATAACCCGCCATTGAGGGGAAGCCGGTGCTGGTGCCGGAGCCGGATGACGAGACATTATCCCTATCCAGCGCAAGCACCCGGTCGCTGGGCGTAAGGCCCGAGAATACACGATCGATGGTGCTCTGGCTTACACCCTCGGCACGGGCGTGCAATGCAACGGTATCCAGATAGTCACCGAACGACTCACTCTGCGCGACGGCGGGTGAGGAACTCAGCATTAATGCAGCAGCGAAGACGCCGAGGCGGCGCAAGGTCTGAAATTTCATGACCGCATGACTACCGCACCCGCAGCCGCGATGGAATTCCTCATTCGCGCAATGCGACGAAATGTCGCTGAGGTGCGCCTACTCGTCAATTGCGGCATATGGCGGCTGCATATCTGGATTGTCGGCCAGCATCTGTGCCAGGGGTGGGAAGCCACAATTCTCGTCTTCGCAATAGGTTACGGTGTGCACGTAACGCAGTTTCCCGTCTATCATGCGAAAGGTGTGACTGTCTGGCCGGGCACTTTCGCCAAATTCCAGGAATACGTTCACGGCACCCTTCGCTTCGTCCACGACATAACGGCGATTGGTGAGTTCAACGCCCTCGGGCACACCGACATTGCAGGTGTCGGTAGCTTCGCCGCGACCGCTGTAAACGCCGCCTTCAAGCCTTGCGCACGGCTCTCCCCAAGGTACCTCGACAGAGGGATCGTTGAACAGGTCGAGATAGGCATCCGCCGCAGCCATCAATTCTTCGCGCGTTGCGCGCTCTGTTTCGGGAATATCGCTCCAGTCCTCGCGGCGGGCGTATTCGTAGGTTGCCTCCGCATCGAACAGCCAGTCGCCTTCGTCAGTCACAATATTGTCAAACGGGCCGACACCAAAGAAGCCGTTGCCAAGCTGTGTCGCGGTAACCATGGGACGGTCGCCTTCAAGGATCACCGCCTCGACGAACACCTTGCAGGTCATCGTGTCCAGCAGGGCAAGTTTCCAGGCCACTTCTCGCGGTTGATCGAGAAAGCTGCCCAACGAGCTTAGTTTGAAGTTCTCGTTATACTCCACCCACTCTCCCAGCTTCATCGTCATCATGGTGCCCTGCTCCATGCCGGCGACCCAATCATCTGCGATCCCCTGCAACAGTTCACGGTCGCAAGCACCCTGGGCCTGCGCGGGCGTAGCTATGGCGATGGTGGCGCTGGCAGCAAGGGCTGCATAAAGCTGGCGTTTCATGTGTGGCGATCCTCTCGAACGTGCATGCCGGTAGTCCCGACAAATTGACTTCATCCGATTTCTAGCGCGAGGGGACGCGCCTGTCACCTGTCGTCGCTCGATTTGAAGGAGAGGAAAAACGTGCTGGCGGACAGGGTGGGATTCGAACCCACGAAGGGCTTGCACCCTTGCTGGTTTTCAAGACCAGTGCATTCAACCGCTCTGCCACCTGTCCAGCGCAGCGCGATGCCCGCTAGCGCGATTCTAATGCGGTGTCACGACCTTGCTTCAGGACAATTGACGATCTTCGTCGAGTAAGTCTGCATCCTGATCGAAAGGTTCGGGTTGCAATGCGATGCGTTCCGGACGGTAGTTTTCCTGCGGCTGATCTGAAATTTCATATTCCATGACATTCACCTCTCGCAACTTAAACGCGCGAGAGGTGAATGTTTTCCGGTATTTGCGACCAGCGGTTCGTCGCAGATCGGTCCGTCAGATGTGAATTGCGCGGCCGTAAGCGGCCAGCACGCTTTCATGCATCGATTCAGAAATGGTGGGGTGCGGGAATACCGTCTGCATCAATTCCGCCTCCGTCGTTTCGAGAGTTTTGCCCACGACATAGCCCTGGATCATCTCTGTCACTTCGGCACCGATCATATGCGCGCCAAGCAGCTCACCCGTCTTGGCGTCAAACACCGTCTTGGTGAAACCCTCGGCCTCTCCCAGTGCGATGGCCTTGCCGTTGCCGATGAAGGGGAACATGCCGACCTTCACCTCGTGCCCCGCTTCCTTGGCTTTTGCCTCCGTCATTCCCACGCTGGCGATCTGCGGGTGGCAATAGGTGCAACCAGGAATTGCATCGCGGTTGAGCGGATGAGGATGCAGGTCTTTCTTGCCCAGTTCCTGCGCAATGGCCTCTGCACAGGTGACGCCTTCATGGCTGGCCTTATGCGCCAGCCACGGGCCGGGTGTGCAATCACCGATGGCCCACAGGCCCTTCGACTTGGTGCGGCCGTAATCATCAATCTTAATGAAGCCGCGATCCATGTCCGCCAACTTTTCCAGGCCCGCATTCTCCGTGTTGGGCATGATACCGATGGCAACGATGCAATGGGTGAACTCATGGTCGGCAACCTTGCCGTCCTTGCTTTTGATCTTCGCCTTAACACCCTTGTCGTCGGCCTTGATATCCTCAACCCCGGCGCCCGTCATGATGGTCATGCCCTGTTTGGTCAGCGCCTTGTTCAGGAAAGCGGAGACATCCGCGTCCTCCACCGGCACAACGCGATCCAGCATTTCGACAACGGTAACATCGGCACCCATGTCATTGTAGAAACTGGCAAATTCGATGCCGATGGCGCCTGAACCGATCACGCGGAGCTTCTTCGGCATTTCTGATGGCGTCATGGCAT
>JBASBA010000590.1:0-5646 GCA_049650885.1 Alteraurantiacibacter sp.
CGTCTGTTACGATATCGCATGCGGCCAGCATGGCGACATGCGCCCTGCTTGCGGCTATGTCCTGTCGCCACAAAGCCTTATCAAACGGGATCGACGCGTTGATCTCGCGCATTATGGCAGAGGGGCCTTCGGCAAACCGCCCGCCCCACATTGCATTGGAGGATGTATCCTTGGCCAAGTTGCGCCTGTTCCTATTTGGTTTCACCGCTCTTGCGGCCTGTACTCTTGCCGCGTGCGATAACGGCGAGGAGGATGCGGCGCAAGAAAACGTGGCCGTGCCGCCGCAAAGCGGAACTATCGAACTCAGCGGTACGTTGGATGAAAGCTTCCTGGGGCAGAGCATCCCCGAGGTAACGGTTACCAATCCCGCAGGGGAAGAGCTTGTCTTGTCCGAGGTAGGCGAGCCTGTCCTTTTGAACCTGTGGGCAACATGGTGTGCGCCCTGCGTGGTCGAGATGCCGCTGCTGGATCAGCTTGCCGCCGATCTGGAGGGGCAGGTCCGCGTCCTCACGGTGAGCGAGGACATGCGCGGAGCCGAAGTGGTGGAGCCGTTCTTTGCAGAGCGTGACCTGCCCAATCTGCCCCTGTGGCTGGACCCCGACAACACGCTGGCCTTCACATTCGGTGGCGGGCCGGTGTTACCGCTTACCGTACTCTACGATGCAGAGGGCAAGGAATTGTGGCGTGTGATCGGCGCCTACGACTGGGAGACGCAAGATGCCCGGGCGAAGGTGCTGGATGCGCTGGCCGCAAGCGAAACGTAATCGGGCGCAGCCAGGCCAAGCCTTTCCAGCGGTGACCCCATCAGGCCGGATAGCGTCGCTGCCTTCAATCGCGGTCCAGGCGGGATGCGAGATCCTGGCGCCATCAGGAGATCGCGGAACACCGCAGGCCATGCCGCATCGGACTGGAACGGCGGGGTGAAAGCCCGGGTCAGCCATTGGTATGATCGAACGTGCGATTTCCTCATTTTCAGGAATTGCGCAAAGGCAAATGTCAAATCATCCGCACCGTCAATCGCCATTGCCAGCGCGTAGGCATCAAGCAACGCCATATTCGCCCCCTGCCCCAACTGCGGGCTGGCCGCATGCCACGCATCGCCAATATGAATAATACGATCGCCAACTGGTTGCGGGGTGGTGCGGTGTGCATAGCGGGCAAATGTAAGCTGCGCCGGATCGGTAAACTGTTCGACCAGTTGCGCGCATTCCGGCCACAGTGTGCAAAGGTCCGCCCGCCAGACAGACAGGTCGCGATCCCGCCAAAGCCGGTAGTCCTCTCCTTTCAAAGACCAGAAAAATGCCGCCTTTCCGCCGCCCACAGGCAGCAGTCCAACCATCTGCCGTGCGCAGGCGTAGCGCTGTTCAAGCAGATGTGACTGAAACCCTGCGCCAACGGGCCAGTCAACCGTCGCCCAAAGCGCGCCGAACGGCAGCCATCTGGCAGCCATGGCGACGAGGCGAGAGCCAAGCCCTGCCGCATCAATTACCAGATCGTGCGGTGGTGAATTCGTACCATCTGCAAAAGACAGGCGGCGAAGGTCACCAAGCAGAGTGGTGGCCTCTACCTCATGCCCGGTGGCGATGGCGATGCCTGCTTCCTGCACCGCCGCGTAAAGCATGGCAAAAAGACTGCTGCGATGAATACCGAGACCGAAAGCGCCGGGAAGCTGGAGGTGGCGATATTCCGCCTCCAGAACCGCCTCGCCTTCCGTATTCAGCCCCAGCAACGCATCGACCCGCGCGCCTTTGGATACGCAAGCCCGGGCCAGACCCAGTGCAGCCAGCACCGCCAGCCCGGTGGGCTGTATCATCAGGCCGGACCCGATGGCGCGCGGTGCGTCGAATCGCTCGTAAAGTGTGACTGCGTGTCCCTGCCGATGCAGAAGAAGAGCGGCAGAAAGGCCAGAAATCCCGCAACCGACGATGGCAATATCGCTTTTGCGCATCTTTCCTCTTCCCATTGCCTGTAACCTTACGCTAAGGGGCGCGCGCTACATGCGACACGCTGATGTAGCAATCAGGCACTGGGGCGATTAGCTCAGTTGGTAGAGCATCTCGTTTACACCGAGAGGGTCGGCGGTTCGAGCCCGTCATCGCCCACCAGTTCCTTCAGCACAAAATTTGCGATTTCAACGACTGGCGGCCGATGAGGCTGGACCAGCCCTAACGGTTGGGCGCCTTCCTGCCGATTGGGTCGGATCAGCGAACCTTCTCTGGCATCGCGGCGCTGCCGCCGCTAACGCCGACCCATGCGCGATGCTTCAATTCTTGTTCTTGCCACAGGTGGCACTATCGCCGGACAGGCCGGTTCGGCCACACGGCGTGACTATCGTCCGGGTCAGATAGATATTGCCGCCTTTCTGGACGAATTTGCGGCGCTGAAACTGCCCGCCAGGATGGAAGGCAGGCAGGTTGCCAATATCGATTCGGCGAACATCGGACCAGTTTTGTGGCGTGATTTGCATCGCGATATCGTTAGCGCTCTTGATGATCCTGCCTTTGATGCCGTTATCATCACGCATGGTACAGATACGGCGGAGGAGACCGCCTTTCTGCTCGATCTTACACTTCCAGCCATGAAGCCTGTGGTGCTGGTGGGTGCGATGCGGCCGGCGGACGCGGTGGGCAGCGATGGGCTGCGTAACTTTGCCAATGCCGTGCGCGTGGCAGCCGATGCAGAGGCACCGGGGCGCGGCGTACTGCTGGTCATGGGCGAGCAGGTCCTTTCCGCCAGAGACGCGCGCAAGGCCCGCACCACTGGCTCCGGCGCGTTCGAGGGGTTCCCGCGCGGCGCCGTGGCGCTTGCCACCCCCTCCTCGCTGGATTGGTTACAACCGGCATTTTGGCTTGGCGAGGCGGCCCGGTGGGAATTCCCTGACGAGTTTCCCAGCGTGCCCATACTGCATGCCTACGCCGGACAAACCGCGGAGGACGTGACGCGACTGGTCGAGGCCGGAGCGAAAGGCATTGTTCTTGCCGGGTTTGGCGATGGCAATGCACCCGCGCAGGTCCGAAAGGCTCTGGCTGCTGCCGCAAAACGCGGCGTCATTGTCGTTCGCGCCACGCGAGTGGACGAGGGGCTGGTCGATAGAGAACCCGAGGACGATGCCAATGGCTTTGTCGCGGCGCGTGCGCTGGGTCCGGCCAAGGCCCGGATCCTGCTTCAGGTGCTGATTGCAAACGGAGTTACCGAGCTAGCAGCGGTGCAGGAATCTTTTAGCAAACGCTAAGTCTTGTTCCTCTCACACCAACGCTATTGCGTCATGTCCCAGCTCGCTGAAATAGCGCGCCATCCCTTCTGCGGCCTTGTCCGAAAGGCACACGAAGGCCCGGCGGCGATCGGTATCGTCTTCGATCCGGTCAAACAGTCCGGCTTCCGTCATCTGGCCAATCCAGCGTAACGCCGTGGTGGGCGGAACACCCGAGGCAATGCAAAGCGAGGTCACCGAAACGCGGGCGTGCTCCACGCGAGCGGCGGTGAGGTCAAGCAGCATGTCCCATGCGGGGTCCGCGAAGAACTCGTCATCGAAAAACCGCGTACGCAACTGGCGAGCGGCGATGATCTTTCGCACCAGCGTAGCACTGGGCAGCGCAGCCTTCGCCTTGCGCTGCGGTGCTTCCAGAACTTGCGCCTGCTGCTCCATTCCCGGCGCACGATAGGTATCGACCGGGCTTCTAAAGCGAAACGCACTGCTATCATCATCCGGTGAGGTGCTGGCATCCTGCACCCAGCTTGCAGTATCCATCTGATCGAGCCTTTCGGCGATCTTTCCCACCTGCTCTGTCAGCCGCAACAGGGCGAGGCGATCCGTCTCTGAAAGCTCGCGGACGCGCAAATTCGGCATTTCTGCAAGCATCCGGCCCAGAGCAATCACCCGCTCCGCCCGCTTTGGGTCGACCAGGATCTGCGCGCGGCTCTCTGCGCAAGTGCCAAACACGTCATCCAGACTGTGGATCGAAGTGGAGACGATCAGTTTCGCACCGGCATTGGCTACCCTGCTATCAAGCCGTGCAAGAGCGGCCAATGCGGCAGCATCAGGGTGCGGGCAGTCGACCAGTGTCAGTTCTGCCAGGGCGCACAGATCGCCAGCCAGCAGCTCATCCAGTGTTCCGACATCGCGGGTGGAAAAGCCTGCGGAGTTCACATCCTCCTGCAATGTCGCGCGCACGTCATCGCTATCGGCGTAGATCGAAACGGCCAATGGCATTCCAGCGGAATCCGCGGCCATTTCATAGCTAAAATCCACCTGCCCCATATTCCTGTTCCCCACGAATCAATCAAGAACATGGGTAGAACAAAAGGGGACTAAGTCAAGAAATTGTATGCACGATCAATCCGCAAACGGGTCTCGCACGAGGATCGTATCTTCGCGTTCAGGACTGGTGGATACGCTCGCTACCGGGCATTCGATCAGTTCTTCGATCCGGCGGATATACTTGATCGCCTGCGCTGGCAGATCTGCCCAGCTGCGCGCGCCCACGGTGGTGCCTTCCCACCCGTCGAACTCTTCGTAGATAGGTTCTACCATTGCTTGTTCTGCAGTGTGGGATGGCAGGTAATCCAGTACCTGATCGCCCAGCCTGTAGCCGGTACAAATCCGGATCGTCTCAAACCCGTCGAGCACGTCGATCTTCGTTAGGGCAATGCCGGTGACGCCGGAAAGCGCGCAGGTCTGGCGAACCAGTACCGCGTCGAACCAGCCGCAGCGACGTTTGCGCGAAGTGACGGTGCCAAATTCATGCCCACGCTCGCCCAGTTTCTGGCCGATCTCGTCCATCAGTTCCGTCGGGAAAGGGCCGCTGCCCACGCGGGTGGTGTATGCCTTCACAATGCCTAGCACGAAGCCTGCACTGCCCGGCCCCATGCCAGAACCGCTGGCCACCGTGCCCGATACGGTGTTGGAGCTGGTGACGAAGGGATAGGTGCCGTGATCCACATCCAGCAGCACGCCCTGCGCGCCTTCGAACAGGATTTTTGCGCCGGCTTTTTTGACCTTGTCCAGTCGTTTCCACACTGGCTGGGCGAATTGCTGCACAAACGGCGCGATCTCGCGCAGCTGGGCCAGCAGCTCTTCACGGTTTACACCGCCCTGCCCGAAACCGGCGCGCAGCGCATCGTGATGGGCGCACAGGCGATCAAGCTGAGGTTCAATGGCATCTAGGTGCGCCAGATCGCACACGCGGATCGCACGGCGGCCAACCTTGTCTTCATAGGCAGGGCCGATGCCGCGTCCGGTGGTGCCGATCTTACCCTTGCCCGCAGCACCTTCGCGCAAGCCGTCTAGATCGCGGTGCAACGGCAGGATCAGCGGGCAGTTGTCGGCAATGCCGAAATTCTGGGGGCTGATGGAGACGCCTTGCGATTCCAGCTTGGCGATCTCGCCTTGCAAGGCCCACGGGTCCAGCACCACGCCATTGCCGATCAGGCTGAGGGTGCCAGTAACAATGCCGCTGGGCAGCAAGGAAAGTTTATAGGTCTGGTCCCCCACCACCAGCGTATGGCCGGCATTGTGACCCCCCTGGAACCGTACAACGACGTCGGCACGGGCCGCCAGCCAATCGACGATCTTGCCTTTGCCCTCATCGCCCCACTGGGCGCCGATCACGGTGACGTTGGCCAATTGCTCTAATCCTTTTCGAGAGA
>JBASBA010000591.1:0-6760 GCA_049650885.1 Alteraurantiacibacter sp.
CGATTGTACCGTCCGCCTTCACGAACAGATTGCCCTGGTGCATGTCGGCATGAAAGAAGCCGCCGCTGATGGCCTGCGTCAGGAAGGCCAGCACCAGGCGCCGGGCGAGATCGGGCATGTCCTGCCCCCCCGCGATAAGCGCTTCCATATTGCTGATCTTGACCCCGTCGATCCATTCGATCGTCAGCACGCGGCCATTGGTGCGATCCCAGTCAATGTCGGGGATGGCGTATCCATCCACCCCGCGCATTTCTTCCGAAAGTTCGGATGCGCTGGCGGCCTCCCGGCGGAAATCCAGTTCCGACTTGGTCCAGCGCTTGAAATTCGCGATGGTGAGGCGCGGGCGCAGGCGGCGCGCTTCGGTGCCCATCGCTTCCAGATGGGCGGCTGCCCATTCATATGTCGTGATGTCGCGCTCGAACTTTTCGCGAATGCCGGGGCGCAGCACCTTGATGGCGACGGTGCGACCCTGTGTCGTCACACCCTTGTGGACCTGCGCGATCGAAGCTGCGCCTACCGGATCGGGATCGACCTCAAGAAACAGATCCTCCAGCGGACGCTCGAAACTGTCCTCAATCTGCTTGCGAATGCCGTCGAATGGTACGGGCGGCAGGCTATCCTGCAGGCTCAACAGGTTTCTGGCCGCCTTGTCACCCACCAGATCGGGGCGAGTGGCCAGTGTCTGCCCCAGCTTGATGGCCGCAGGGCCGATGGCCCGGAAGGCTCCCGCATAATCGGGTTCGCTTGGCTGGATCGTGCCTAGCCGCGCAATCCGGCACAGGCGCTTCACCGGCGCCGGCGTATTCGGATCGCGTTCTATCCCGCGCAAGGCGCCATGCCGCGCAAGGATGCGACCCCACTTCAGGAGGCGAAGGATATGCGTTGCAGGCCGTGTCACCCCGTCAGACTTTCCACCCGGAGTGAATGTTGACCGCGCCGCCGAGTATCTTCTCCACCCGCGTGCGGGCGAACCCTGCATCCCTGATCATCGCCTCGAACTGGGGCGGCTTGGGGAAACGGCGGATAGATTCGGCAAGATAGCGATAGCTTTCCTCGTCTCCCGCGATCGCCTTGCCGATCTTCGGCATCAGCCTGTGCGAATAGGCGTCGTACACTTCCTTGAAGCCGGGCCATTCGGTGGTGGAAAATTCCATGCAATAGAAGCGCCCGCCGTATTTCAGCACGCGGTGCGCCTCTGCCAGGGCCTTGTCGATATGGGTGACATTTCGGATACCGAACACGATTGTGTAGGCATCGAACTGCTTGTCGGGATAGCGCAAAGTCTCGGCATTCTGGCAGGACCATGACAGGCCATCCAGCCCGCGCTCCATCGCGCGTTCGATGCCAACGTCCAGCATATCCTGATTGATGTCGGCCACCACAACCTCGGCACCCTTGCCCGCCATGCGGAAGGCAATATCGCCCGTGCCGCCTGCCATGTCGAGGATCGCCTCACCCGGCTGCGGTTTCACGCGGCGCACGAACTGGTCCTTCCACAAGCGGTGCATGCCACCCGACATCGCATCGTTCATGATATCGTACTTGCGTGCGACATTGGAGAAGACGGCGCCAACGCGCTGGGTCTTCTCTTCCGGGGCGACATCTTCATAACCGAAGGAGACTGTGTCGTTCATGGCTGCCCACTTAGGGGCAATTGTCGCATGCGCAAAGGGTGTTAAAGGACTGCCCCATGCCAGAGCTTCCCGAAGTTGAAACAACCGTGCGCGGATTGGCGCGCTATCTTGACGGCGCGCAGATTACGCGCGTTGTTCTGGGGCGCCCCGATATGCGCTTCCCCTTCCCCGATGGGCTGGGCCAGTCACTGACAGGTGCGCGGGTGACAGGCCTTGGCCGCCGCGCCAAATACGGCCTGATTGAAACGGACCGCGCGCAAACCATGATCTTCCACCTGGGGATGAGCGGGCGCTGGCGGATCGATCCCGAAGTGGCTGACAAGCATGACCACCTGCTTCTCGAAACCGCGGACCACCGTTTTGCGCTGAACGATCCGCGGCGCTTTGGTTATGTGGATCTGGTGGAAACGGGCGCGCTGGACGCATGGCCCGCCTTTGCAGCGATGGGGCCGGAACCTCTGGGCGACAGCCTTACCGTCGATCATTTGCGCGCCGCGATCAGGGGCCGCAAGCAAGCCATAAAGCTGCTGTTGCTGGATCAGCATGTGGTGGCGGGCCTTGGCAATATATACGTGTGCGAGGCATTGCATCGCGCCGGCATCGATCCACGCAAGGCTGGCGGCCGTGTGTACCGCCCCGCTCTGGATCGGCTGGTGCCGGCTATCAAGGAGGTGCTGGAACAATCGATTCGCGATGGTGGCTCCACCTTGCGCGATTACGCCGCCCCCGATGGAGAACTTGGCTATTTCGCCACGCGCTTCCTTGTTTACGGGCGGGAGAAACAGCCCTGCCTGACCTGCGGTGATGGCGTGGTGAGGCGCATCGTTCAGGGCGGACGCAGCACTTGGTTCTGCGGCACCTGTCAGAAATAGCCCATTGTCCCCCGGTATTCGCGCAATAGCGGTGTGGCCTGCTGCCCTTGCGCAAGGCGCGCACCAACCTTATCTGGTGCTGGTGACATGGGTCTGAGATAGTCCGGTTGCTTATCACGGCGCGCGCCCAAGCCTTGCGCCACGGCGATTTCCTGCAAAATGCTTGCATTTTCGGAATCAGGAAACTATTTGGCGCGCTTTCCGGCGAAGGGACTGAGTCCCGTGCGCCCGTGTTTTTCGAGCACAACCAATTAACTTCCGGCCCCTTCAGGTGGCCATAGCAGAACGCGAGACTGAACCGAGATATGGCCAATACGCTGCAATCCAAGAAGCGCATCCGTCGCAACAACACCCGCGCCGAGATCAACGGCGCGCGTAAGAGCCGTATCCGCGGCCTGATCAAGAAGGTCGAAGTGGCCTGCACCGAAGGCAACAAGGACGACGCGCAGTCCGCGCTGAAGAATGCGCAGCCAGAAATCGCCAAGGGCGTTGCCAAGGGTGTGCTTCACAAGAACACCGCTGCTCGCAAGATGAGCCGTCTTAGCAAGCGCGTATCCGCTCTCTGATTCGGGACCGTGCCGCTTCCTGATTCGGGATAGGCGGCTGGTTTCATCAGAACGAAATCGGAACGAAAGTCCCAATGGGCCGGTGGTTTATCCACCGGCCCTTTTCGCATGCGCAAAAGACTCCTCAGACCCTTGCGTGTAATTGCAGGGAATCCCGCGATTCGCGAGATTGTCACATCATTTTCCAATGATTTCAGATATTTGAACGCAAGTCTGCGGATCAGCGGACTGTCAATCACCATTTTTTACATAAATTTGGCGACCCGGTCTTGAGGTTCCCCCGCAACGGTTCATAACAGGATCAAGGCAGCGACGCGAACCGACGCAGCCATCAACAAACGAGTTATCTACGGGTGTCTCGGAGATCGCAAAACGTGGTTTCCGATGGGGGAAGTATTGTGCCCGGAACACACTCGACCGGGGCGCTTCAGGCAGGCCGATAAAGATGGATGGGACAGATATACAATGATTCGTAGGGGACCCCACAGCGGGCGCGATCAATCGGCAAAGCAGGAAAGCGTTGAGGATAAAATGGAAGAGCGTGAAGCAATAGATCTCGCAGCGGACTGGTCTGACATCTGTCAGGGTCTGCGCAAGGATCTGGGGCACCAGCTCTTCACCCAGTGGATCAAGCCGATCCAGCTCGGCAAGATCGATCATGCCACCGGCACGCTGGACCTGTTCCTGCCCACCGAATTTTCTGCAACCTGGGTGGAAGACCGCTACCACGATCGCCTGTCACTGGCATGGAAGATCGCCAGCAGCGATGTGCGCCACATCAGCGTGAAGGTGCATCCCGGCCGTCGCAAGATCGCCGATCTGGACCTGCGCAGCCAGGACGGCTTCGGCCATCGCGCCGCGAATGATGCCAGCCTGGCAATGGAATCTATTGGCGACGACGGCTTCACCGCCAGCGTTGGCCTCGACCCGACGCAAACCTTCGCCGCCTTCGTTACCGGCAGCACCAATATTCTGGCGAAGAACGCTGCGGAGCGTATGGCCAAGGCGGAAAAGCCGCAGTTTAGCCCGCTTTATCTGAAAGCGGCCACCGGCCAAGGCAAGACGCACCTGTTGCACGCCATCGGCCATTCCTATCTGCAAACGCACCCGCGTGCGCGCCTGTTCTACTGCTCAGCAGAGCGCTTCATGGTGGAATTCGTGCAGGCACTGAAGTCGAACGAGATGATCGAATTCAAGGCGCGTCTGCGCGGGTTCGACCTGCTGCTGGTGGACGATATCCAGTTCATCATCGGCAAGGCATCGGCGCAGGAAGAACTGCTGTATACGATTGACGCGCTGCTGAACGAAGGCAAGCGTCTGGTCTTCGCCGCCGACCGCGCGCCGCAGGCGCTGGACGGGGTGGAGCCGCGCCTGCTTAGCCGCCTGTCGATGGGCCTCGTCGCCGACATCCAGCCCGCCGACATCGAATTGCGCCGCGCAATTCTGGAAAGCAAGCTGACAAAGTTTGCCCCGCTGGAAGTGCCAGGCGATGTGATCGATTTCCTTGCTCGCACAGTATCGCGCAACGTGCGCGAACTGGTGGGCGGCCTGAACAAGCTGATCGCCTACGCCCAGCTGACTGGTCAGGAAGTGTCCCTGCAACTGGCCGAGGAACAGCTGACAGATATCCTGTCCGCCAACCGCCGCCGTATCACCATCGACGAGATCCAGCGCACGGTCTGCCAGTTTTACCGCATTGATCGCAGCGAGATGAGCAGCAAGCGCCGTGCCCGCGCCGTGGTTCGCCCACGCCAGGTGGCCATGTATCTGGCAAAGGTGCTGACCCCGCGCAGCTATCCCGAAATTGGTCGCAAGTTCGGTGGCCGCGATCACTCCACGGTAATCCACGCCGTGCGCCTGATCGAGGACCTGCGCCAGCGCGATGCCGATATGGATGGTGACGTGCGATCACTGCTGCGCCAGCTGGAGAGCTGATCGAGTCTCCCCGCGTCCCGCCAATGCGGCGCGCGGGGGAGATTGATTATCGACAGCCGCCCCACAGCGTGCCAACAGCCCTGTGCCATGAGCGACGCCCCCCACCCCCTTTCCGAAGAACGGCTGGACCGTTTTGCGCGCCATATCGTATTGCCTGAAATTGGCGGCGCCGGACAGGCTGCCGTGTCTCGCGCGCATGTCGTGCTGCTGGGCCTGGGCGGTATCGGTGCACCGGCGCTGCAATATCTTGCGGGCGCTGGCATCGGGCAGTTGACGCTGGTTGATGATGACAAGGTCTCCGCCAGCAACCTGCAACGCCAGACAATCTATACCACCCGCGATATCGGCCACGGCAAGGCTGTATCCGCACGCCGCTGGCTGGCCAATTTCGACGAGAAGCTGCATGTAACGATTCACGACCGCCGCATCACGCCGGATAATGCCAGTGCAATGATAAAGGGTGCGGATCTGGTAATCGATGGCACGGATAATTTCGCCACGCGCCTCACGGTTTCCGACGCCTGCGTTGTAGCAGGCGTGCCCCTGCTTTCTGCCGCTGTGGGACGTTTTCAGGGACAGGTAGGCGGGTTTTGCGGGCACCGCGATGGGCAGCCCTGCTATCGCTGTTTCGTGGGCAATGCCTTCGATGCGGAGGATTGCGATACCTGCGCGGAAGATGGCGTGCTGGGCGCGATGGTGGGCTGGGTCGGCACGTTTGCCGCCATGCAGGCCATTCGCATCCTGGTGCACGCCACCGGCGGCATGGGCGATCCGCAATGGGGCAAGCTGCACCTGATGGATGGCCTGAAGCCGGGAATGCGCACGCTCAACATAGCGAAAGATCCCGCCTGCGGCGGATGCGGCCGGGCCGAACTATCCGCCTAGCATCTCCACTACCCATTCAGGCACCAGCTCGCTGGCCGCGCCAAGGCGGGTCTCATCGAAATTACTGCTGCCGAGACTTTCTTCCAGATTGAGCTCCAGCGTGCGCGCGCCATTCGCGCTGGCCTGCTGCACGAAGCCCGCCGCCGGATAGACAGCCCCGCTTGTGCCAATAGAGACGAACAATTCCGCATCCGCCAGCGCATCGAAAATCCGATCCATCTGGTAGGGCATTTCGCCAAACCACACGATGTCGGGCCGAAGGGCCGCTTCGCCGCAGGAAGGGCATGCCGGATTGTCCCGCAGTGTGCCGTCCCAGCTGTGGCGCACATCACACGCGAGGCACCATGCCGACAATGATTCGCCATGCATATGCAGCACGCGGCTTGCCCCGCCGCGTTCGTGCAAGTCGTCAATATTCTGGGTGACGATCAGAAAATCCCCGGAAAACTCCCGCTCCAGCCGGCCCAGTGCCCGATGCGCTGCATTGGGCTGCGCCGCGCGAACCTGCGCACGGCGTTCGTCATAAAAGCGCTGAACCAGCTCGGGATCGCGGGCAAAACCCTCGGGCGTTGCCACCTGCTCCACCGGATGATCTTCCCACAGTCCATCTTCCGCACGAAAGGTTTTCAACCCGCTTTCTGCGGATATTCCGGCCCCTGTCAGGATCACGATATTGCGTAGGTTGCGGTTGTTGCTCATTTGCCCTCAAGTAGCGAAGCGTTAGGGCAGACAAAACCCTCAACTATCGAAGCCGAAGGGTCGAATTATCCCGTGCGCATGAAGCATAGTAAGGACAGGAGTGGCAATGGCACGCATCGGAATTATTGGCAGCCAGGGGCGAATGGGGCAGGCAATAGCCGCCGTTCTG
>JBASBA010000592.1:0-2554 GCA_049650885.1 Alteraurantiacibacter sp.
GGCTTGGATCATGTCAACGCAGGCCATTTTCTGGAGAATTGTGCCAGCGCCAAGGTATTGCGAAACAACGGTTTCGTCGAGACTGGTGAAATCCGGCCGACAAAATGCGCAGCGCGCCAAGGCGAGGTCATTCTCGCTCGTCGCTACTGCCTTAACCTTGCGCAAACAGCTGAACTGACCGGAGCGCAAGCTGCATAGCTCGCGCCGTGCCTGCCTTCATTCGGCAGGTACGGCCATTGCGTTCTCGTGCAACTTGCTCTTGTCGAAACTGGCGATCAGATGCCTGTCGTCATGATCCCACGGGTGAAAGCCGGGCCGAAAATAGCCAAGCCAAGTCGGTGCGATTTTTCGCAGGATGCCGGGCTTGCCGAACAGGTAGCTGACGAGTCCCCACTTTGCGCGCCATCCCGTGATGCCGTCCTGCGCCAGGAGTTCTGCGGCATCGATGCTGCGGTTTTTCAGAAAACGAAATGTAACCAGCACCATGATTATGCTGCGCAACCGCCACCGCTTGAAGGCTGACCAGTTGCGCGTGGCATGCAGGAAGGTGTCATAGGCAACGGCCTTGTGCTCAATCTCTTCCACGGCGTGCCACCGCCAAAGTTCAGGGTCGCCCATGCCGGCCGTGGCCAGCGAGCGGGGATCTGCCAGAAACTGGTGCGCGAACATGGCAGTAAAATGCTCCAGCGCGCAGGTGATTGCCAATTGCACGATCGGGGGCGCGCGCAGCGTGTCATCGACCAGCGAATTAACCCGCAGCGTTATTTCCGAAAGGTCATAGCCCGCATCCGCCACAGCGCGGTTGAAAGCGATGTGTTCACGTGAATGATTCACTTCCTGGCGGATGAAATCGCGGATTTCCTGCCCCAGCTTCTCCGGCACGCCATCGCGGTGCGCCTTTACAGCCTCGATAAACATCGCCTCGCCTCGCGGGAAGCTGGCGGAAAGCGCCGCGAACCACGCAGACGCGACCGGGTCCACGCCGCGCTGGCGCTTTTGCCCCCGTGCGAATCGTCGATTGCGCACCGTGAGATTAGGTTGCGGCTGGGCGTTTGCTTGCCACGGGGAATAACCAGTCATATCAAACACCGATCCAAAACTGCTTCAGGCTTAATCTAGGGAAACTTACATCAGTGTCAATTAGGAAGAGGCTGAGTCCTGAAGAGAGCCGCGCAGCCGCGATGGAGGCCGCGCGTGGTCTGCTGATCGAAACGGGTCCGCAAAGCGTGACCCTGAAGGCCGTTGCTGCGCGCGTGGGGCGCACCCATGCCAACCTCCTGCATCATTTTGGCTCAGCCTCCGGCTTGCAAAAGGCGCTGGCGGGCCACTTGGCGCAAACCGTATGCGATACGATCGGAGAGGCTGTGCGCGCCACCAGAGCCGGTATCGGTTCCCCGCGCGAGGTAGTAGACCTGACGTTCGATGCCTTCGGGCGCGAGGGTGGCGGAGCGTTGGCCAGCTGGATGCTGGCGTCGGGAAACGAGGATGCGCTGAACCCCATCGTCGAGACGATCCATCAACTGGTGGATGATCTCAATCCCGAAGAATGCGGCGATGACTTCGGTAAATCGCTGCACGAGACGACATTTTCACTCGTCCTGCTGGCGCTTGGCGATGCACTGCTGGGCCAACAACTGGCCGATTCGCTGGGTGTTCAGCGCACAACCGCGCGGGATCGGGCAGAAGCGATGATCATCTCCTCATTCAGCGACAACGGCGTTACGGTTTAGGGTCTTGCGGCGGCGCAAGATCCAGCCACTCGGGCGCAAGTTCCGGCGCAATGTCTGCAACACGCAGGTGATCCACGGCAAGCCCCAGATCATCGTGTGAAACCTTGCGGCGCTTCTCCTCGGACCGATCAATCGGAACGATCACGAGGCGGCGGTTAACCTTTTGCCGCCAGTTCATGCGCGCGGTGTTTTCCTGCCCGATATAGCAACCCTTGTTGAAGCTGACGCCGTTCAACTCCACCGCATTCGTTTCCAGCCACAGGGTATCGCCCAGTTCATCGCGCCCCTCCGGCACGCCGAGCGCGAGGCGGTGTTTACGCCATGCCTCGTCTGCGCTCTCCTGCGGGCCATCGGTCCGGGCGAGCCAGCGATAACCAAGAGCGGCGAGGCGCGGATCGGCGGCGGAGCCCTCGCGTGGAGCGGCTTGCCAGTGCACTGACAGCCTTTTGTCCACCGCGATAGCGATCTTGCGGCGCAAACGATAAAGCGAGAGGCGCTTGACGAGCTCCTCCGCCACCGCCGCCTCGCAATCGAGCAATATGTCCTCTCCATCGCGCCACACGATCATGTCGAACATGGTCTTGCCCTGCGCCGTCAGCAGTGCGGCATAGGTGGGCGGGGGCGTCGTGACATCATTGGTGAGCAGGCCTTGCAGGAAGACGGCAGGATCGTCTGACGGGCTGGAGGACGAAAGGCGCACCACGGCGCGGCTGGCAAGACGGGTTGAACTCATGGGTGACAGATAGGGCGGCAGCAGCCATAGGCAATGCAATGACTTCGCAATACGATCAGGTAGTTTTTTCCGGTGGAGGGATACGCTGCTT